>DTZQ01000407.1 GCA_012961305.1 Armatimonadota bacterium
CCTGACAGTAGCCAGGTTGAGATGAGAAATCTGAAGGGAGGCCCTGTTTGATTGGAAGACCGGGCCAGGGGGTAAAGGAGGAAAGAGATGTCCCTGTTAGAGGATGTTAGACGCGGAGCACAAGTAGCGGTCCGTGAGGCCCAGCGTTTAGCGAAAATCGGTCAGTTAAGGCTCAGTATCAGTGCGCTGGAGAACAAAATTGGGGATAAGGTGTACGAACTGGGCCTGCGGGCTTTGGAACTGCATCGGCGGAACGAACTACATCACTACGAACTGGACGACATTTTTGCCGAGTTAGCGGCCTTGCAACGGGAACTGCGGGAACGGGAGGAGGAATTGGAACACCTCTCTCCTCGCTGGCGAGAGGAGCGGCGGCCCTTTTGGGAGGAGGGGGAAGAAGGGGCGGGGTTGGAATACTGTCCTAAGTGCGGCGCGCGCACCAATCCTGCGGACCGCTTCTGCCGCAGTTGCGGGGCGCGCTTGGAGGAGTGAACAATTTTTTCGCGTCCAAAGCAAATTTTCTTCCGGGAACCGTTGACAGAAAAGGGAAGTGAAGTCATACTTTTTAGGTGGAAATGATGAGACGGGAGAAACTTTGGGCACAAGTCGCCGCCGCAGGGGCTCTGGTGGTTAGGCCACTGGGGCCTTTTGTATGCCTGTAAAATTGTGCCCCGACGGTAACAGGAGGAATGGAACCTTGGACGCAGAGAAATCGGCAGCAGACTACTTTGAGTATGGTATTACCTGTTTCGATGAAGGGGAGTACGAGGAGGCTGTCGGCGCATATCACGAAGCCCTGAAGTACGCCCCGGAAGATGCGATTATTCATTTCAATTTAGGTCTTGCCCTCCACGAGATGAATGAAATAGAGGCCGCCATGGAAGCGTATCGGGAAGCCATCCGCTTCCAGCCCGATTATGCGGCGGCCCACCTTAACTTGGGCGTGGCTCTGTACGATGCCGGCCGGTTTGAGGAGGCGATTGAAGCCTACCGCACTGCCTTGCGCTTGGAGGAGAATCCGGACACTTATTACAACCTCGGTTTGGCCTACCAGGAATTAGAGCGTTTCCCTGAAGCAGTAGCCGCTTTCCGGCGGTATCTGGAGTTTGACCAGGACAGTGAATGGGCGGAGGAAGCGCGAAACCTCATCCAGGAAATGGAACCGCTGTTGCCCAAGGAACTCCCACCATTTGAGCCTCCTAAACCCTTGCGCCGCGTGCCGGAACATCCTTTATATGGTACTGTTAAGTGGTTTAACGCGGGACGGGGCTATGGATTCATTGAACAAGACCGGGGTGGGGAAGATGTATTTGTGCACCGTGCGGACGTACGGGCTAACGGAACGGAAACCCTTTTTGAAGGACAGCGGGTGATTTTCGACATGGAACTTACCCCTAAAGGACCTCGGGCCATTAATGTAGTAGTGCTCCCAGAGGATTAACGCGCCCAAGCACCTCCTTTCCCTGTTCCCTGCCTCGCCCCGGTGCTTCCTCTGCCGGGGCGAGGTTTATGGGGGAACAAATAATTCACAAGCACTTCCCGCGGGGCGGGTGGAAAAGAAATAAGCCTGGGTGCGGGCCGCGGGGAATTGCTCTTGGTAGGCTTGCTGCCATCGCTCGCAGAACTCTTCTGCCTGGCTCTGTTCTACAATAGCATACAGGCTTCCCCCAAAGCCGGCTCCGAACCCTGAGGCCGCCAGGGCCCCCCATTCCCGCGCCTTTCGCTGCAAAAAGTCAATTTCGGGCACAATGTTGCCCAAACACTCCCTCGATAGTTCGTGGGAACGGTCAATTAGGGCCCCCAAAGCCGCTTCATCGCGCATCAGGAGGGCCTGAGCCACAGCGGGGATAATCTCCCAATTTTCGGCCGCAAATTGCCGATACCGAGCCCTCAGTTTGAGGGTCGGCTGTTCCCTGTCCGCTGCTTCCAAGGCCGCCTCCACCTGTTCCGCCGGTTCGCCTCCCAACTCCCGCAGCAGGGTGAAATTGGTTCCGTAGCGCCGATTGTAGGCTTCCACCGCCAACCGAGCCCGCCGAGAGACGAGGTTGTATTTCTCCAGCGCCGCCCGGGTCTTCTCCGCCCTTACCCCCGAATAGCCGATGACCACCACCCACTCTGGGGGCACGGACAAATCCGCCTTGTGTACGGTGGGGCAGAACTCGAAGAGGGAAAACATCCCCGGCCGGGCGTTGAGAATTTCTGTGTGGTCCTCTGAACCCCCAAAGGTGCCCACTCCCTTGCTCCCCTCCAATTCGCGGAAGGTCTGGCCGTTCTCCGCGCAAGCCAGGTACATGGCCAGGTCCAGGTTGTTGCGGATGTTGCGGCGAAATTTTTCGTTTTCCCACAGGCGGTTGGGCAGGGCCAGGGCAAAGAAGGTCATAATCATAAAGGCTGAAGAGCCACTCATTCCTCCACCCACGGGCAGGTCGCATCCGAAGGCGATGTCCACCCCGCGCCAGGGATGTTCCCGGCCGAAGTTGGCCGCCAGCCGCTTAGCCATGGTCATCGGATAGTTCGACCAATGACCCAGGGGCGGCTCCAAATCGGGCCGAAACTCAAACTCACAGGAACCGTACGCCGGGTCGTCCTCCACCATGCGAATGCACCCCTCCTCGTTTAGGGCGCTGAGGGCAATGAACCCCCGGTCCACGGCCATCAGCAAACTGTGCCCGCCCGCGTAGTCGGTATGCTTGCCCAGTACTTCCACCCGCCCGGGCACGAAAGTGACCGCCACCTCCCGCCGAGGGGAGGAAGGGAAATTTTCCTCGAAAGTATCGAACACCCGTCGGGCCAAGGTTTGCTTGGCTCGCAGCACCATCTCGTCGGAGCCAAAATGTCGGAGGTAAGGTTCCGGTTCCTCCACCCAAGCGGCCACTTCTCGCAGGGTCAACATGCTGCCATTCCTCCTCTTAACTCACCCTTCACCCCAACCAATTCGCCGGGCAAAGGTAATCCTTCGGCCCGCCAGGGCCCGGCGCACGGTAAGAATATCCCCCCGCTCAGTTAGGTCTAAAACCCCTTCCCGACAGCGGATTACCCAGAAAGGAACCACCTCCCGGTCCAGCAAATCCTGTACCGCACTGGTAAGTTCCAGTTCCTTACGCACTGGATGGGGCTCAATGCGGTGGCAGGCGGCGAAAATATCCGGGGTGAAGCGGAACAGGTTCATGCTCACTAACACCGTGCCCTCAACCAGGTATTGTTCGGGATTTTCCGGCTTTTCCACGATGCGCAGCAGCCGACCTTCGGAGTTCACCTGCATCACCGCATAGCGGGCAATGCGCGCTGGTTCGATGTTGCTCTTGGCTATGAGGGGCTCTCGTTCGTAAGCGCACGCATAACAGGCCCCCGCTGGGGCTTCCCGTAAGAGGCGCAGGGCAGGGGCCGTGTAGAGGTTGTCTCCGTTGAGTACCGCAAAAGAGTCCTCGCCCACAAACTCCTGCGCCGCAGCGACAGCATCAGCCGTCCCACGGGGTTCCTCCTGTACCGCAAAATCAATTTCTAACTCGGAAGTGTGCTTCCGCAGGGCCTCGTAATAAGCCCGCAGGGGGGAATCCCCCGGCGGCACTACCAAACACACCCGGCGAAAGCCTGCCTCCACCAGTTCCTGAAGGGAATAATCCAGAAAGGGGCGACCATCGCAGTATACTAACCCTTTCCAGCCCTCGTCTGCCACTTGCTCTGTGGGAGCATCCAGACGAACCTCCGGCTGGGGACGTTGCATGCGGGTTCCCAATCCCCCTGCCAAAATCACGGCCTTATCGGTCACCGCGTTCTACCTCCTGGGGGAAATGTGGCGCGAGGAACACCTGCGGGCTTCCTCGTGCCGACATTATTTTACCATGTTATCATTTGTTTGTCAAGTGCTTTTTGCTGAACAATTTTACTCCCCGGCCAGGGAAGTACGGGCTGGGTCAAAGGGTTCCGGGGCCACGCTTAGCGGCTGTTTGGTTACCCACTGGGCGAGGAGGCGACCAGTGATGGGGGCCAAACAGATGCCGCTTCCCTCGTGGCCCGTGGCCACATACAGGCCCGGCACTTCGGGCACCGGGCCGATTAGGGGCCGTCCATCGGGGCTGAAGGGTCGCAAACCGGCATAACTGCGGAGGATTTGAAGTTTCGCCAGGGAGGGCAGGAACCGGCGGGCCCGGGCGGCTACGGCTTGCAGTACCCGCAGGGACACCCGGCGGTCGAAACCCACGAACTCCCGGCTGCTGCCGATTAACAAGTTCCCCCCAGCGGTAGGCTCAGCGACCAGGGCTACCTGCAGTTGGCCCCGCTCTGCCGGAAACTGTCCATAGCCGGCCTCCAGTAGGGGACAGGAAAGGAAGCCCGGTGCCCTCTCCGTAACGATGACCTGTCCCTTCCGGGGGCATATTGGAAGTTGCACCCCGGCTAAAGCCGCTATTTCCCCACTCCACACCCCAGCCGCCAGGAGGGCCCGCCGAGTGGCCAGACATCCCTGAGCAGTTCGCACGCCTCGCAGGGAGCCGTCGCGCCCCCGCTCAAACCCGCGGACTGCCGTGGCAAAGTGTACTTTCAAACCTCGCCTCTGGGCGGCTCGCAACAGGGCCCAAGTGGCTTTGCGGGGGTCAAGTTGGGCTTCGCCGGGGAAGAATATACCTCCTGCCAGGTCAGGGGCCAAATGCGGTTCCCAAGTCGTAAGTTCCCTTCCCTCCACCTGCTGTCCCCATATCCCCCATTCCGCCAGAAGGGTGGCTCGCTTCTGCACCGCCTCCCATTCCCCTTCACTTTGGGCCACCACCAAGCAACCGTTGCGCCGGTAGTCGAAACTCTCCCCCAACCTTTCGCTCAGTTCGGCCCACAGGGCGGCACTCTGCCGGGCCAGTTCCAGCAGCGGGCCTGGTTCTTTGGGCCACTGCAAAATCAACCCATTGCCGGCGCGGGACGTACCGGCGCCGGGGAACTCGCGTTCCACCAAATGCACCGCCAATCCCTCTCGGCACAAGTAGTACGCACAGGCGGCTCCCACAATGCCGCCTCCCATGACCACCACGTCGGCAGTGTAGGCGCTGGACATGACTTTCCTGCTATGTGACGTTCACCCGGACATAAAACGTAAACGCCCCTCACCATTTGCGTTTCACGTTACGTTTCCCACCTCCCTGGGCCACAGGCTGAGCGCTGGTTCTGCTATTGCAGGGCCGTCAGGGGAACCGGCTTGAGCGGTGGGCGCACGGAGAAAGTGCCAACTTCCGCCACTGAGCGGCCCGAGAGGTGAGCGACGAAATCGGCTATGAGGGGTCCGCACACTCGTCCCTGACACCAACCCATTCCCACCCGCGTGCCTATCTTCAAGGCGTCGAGGGAGGTAAGGCCGGCTTCCACGGCCGCCCGGACCTCGCCCGCGGTCACTTCCTCGCAGCGGCAAAGTATGGTTTCCTCGGCAGCCAAATCCGCTAAGGTGAGGGGAGGCCGAAGAAGGCGGTTCAACAGTTGGGCCCACCGCTGGAGGATATGGCGTCGGCGCTGCAGCGGGAGCCATCGCCGGTTGGCCTCTGCCTCGGTCAAATGTCCCTGCCGCCGGGCAGCCATGAGGCCCGCGATTTGCCCTTCCACCAGGGCCATTTCCGCCCCGCCTACTCCTGCCGTCTCCCCGGCGGCAAACAAATTGGCGACGGTAGTTTCGAGGTTCTCATTGAGGCACGGCACCCATCCGCCCTCTTCGGGGCAGTAACGGTGCTCACAGCCTGCCAGGCGGGTGAGTTCCGTCGCCGGCACCAGGCCGAAACCGAGGGCGATGGTGTCCACGGCGACGCGCTCGGTAGGATAGGGTAGGGGACGGCCAGAAGGGTCTAAGGCCGCTATTTCGGCCATCTCCACTTCGCTCCGGCCCACCGCCCGCTTAACCGTCCAGCCGAAACGCACGGGCACCCTCGCCCGGCGGAGAGTTCGCCAGTAATGCACTGCTTCCTTCAGCCGCTCCCCCTGGCCCCACAGAGCAGGCAGGCAGCGCCACCACTGCCGCCAAGGGTTGACTTCTAAGACGGCCACCACCCGCGCGCCAGCGGTGACCGACTGGGCCGCCACGGACAGCAGCACAGGCCCGGAGCCAGTTAGCAGTATCCGCTGGCCGGGGAGCACTCCCTGCCTGATTAGCGTTTGCGCCGCTCCGAGGGTTATCACTCCGGGCAAAGTCCAACCCGGAAAGGCCGTCACGCGCTCGTAGGCACCCGCAGCCACAATCACCGTTTGGGCGCGCAGCAGTTTGCTTCCCTGCGGGCTGTGGAGGGCCAGAGTGAGGTCTGGGTCGAGGTTCCAGACCAGAGTTTGTGGCTGGAAGGCAATGGGCAAACGCCGCATTTGCTCCCGTAACCGGTGTCCTTCTCTGGCCGCGGTGGTGGAAAAGGGGGAGGGGACACCGGGCAGCACGGGGCGGAGGTATTGCCCCCCAGTCTGAGGGTGCTCCTCCAGAAGGGTCACCTTCATTCCAGCCTGGGCGGCGGTCACCGCTGCGGCCAAACCAGCCGGCCCTGCACCGATGACCGCCAATTCCGTATAATCCTGCATCGGGGTGGAGACGCGGTGGCTGTTCACGCCTGGCCAGCGGTAATTATCTTCATGCCCGGTCGGGCCGGAGTCAGGCAAGCGTGCACGTTGGGCTGACCATCCACGGTGACCAGGCACTCGAAGCACATACCCATTCCACAAAATGGGCCCCGGGGCTGGCCGGTGGGAGAGCGACGAAAGGCTCGGATGCCTGCGGCCACTAACGCGGCAGCAACGGTTTGGCCCGGCCGAGCCTCAATGGGCTGGCCGTTTACTTCGATGAGGAAGGAATCTGAACTGTGCATATCCATTCCGTTCGCAGCCTGCGGCGGAAGTCCGGCTGCCTTCCAGTTCCTATCCCTGGTCCCTTTTCAACTGTCGGGCCTCTAACTGGTGGACATAAATCGCCGGGGTTTCGAACTGGAACATCACCGTGAGGCCCGGCAGTGGGGAGCGGTCGGCGGCCTCTGGGGCGAAGCAGCGGGGAGGCACGGGAAAGGAAACCGTCTGCCACTGAGTTCCGCCCGGCAACCGTCCTACCAGGTGGTACTGCGTGCCATCGTACACGCTCACCTTACCGCCCTTTTCCGACCAGTAAGTCACCCGCACTTCCAGGGGAATCCCGCGCTGCACACCGCTTACGTAGAAGTTCGGGCCGCCCAGGTGCGGCAGGAACTCGCCGTAGCGGGCGGATTTCCCTTGCCATTCGCCGGGGGCATCCCATTCGGGGTTGTCCAGGAAACACACCCCGGGGTTGTGGGCCGGGAGGTAGTTGTCGCGGGGCTTGCCCGCAATGACCCGGGCCCACTCCGCGCCCAACGTCCGGACCACGGGCGGCCGCCACTCCTCCGGGGTCAAGGGTTGGTCAGTCAGCCAGCGGGGACGGCCATCGGTGGGGAAGACCATCGTGCGCTGGGTCTGTCCGGCTGCCCGGGCCACCACAAAATAGGGCTTCTTCTCCGCCGCTGTGGGGACGGTCACCTGCACCGTCAGCCGTCGTTGCTCCTTGGGCTTGAGTTCCCAGCGGGCCTCCGTCGGTTCCAACCGCCAGCCTGGCGGCCCGGTGAGGGTCATTTCTACCCGGTGAACCTGGGACGCGGTGTTGAGCACTTCCCAGGCGACTTGCACCGTTTCCCCAGCGCGAGCCTGTACCAACTTCGCGGTCGGGTGAAGCAAGGGCCGCTCTCCCGGTGCGAACAGCAGCACCGCATAGGAATCGTCCACCCGGGGCACGCTCACTGTCAAGGTATCTCCCAATCGCTGCTCAGCCAGCCGCTCCAGGGTTGTATCCGTCAGTAGGAACACGCTTTCTGCCCTCAGCTCTGCCCTCACACTAATTACTACTTGCCGGGCCTCGGAGTTTGGCCGGGTGGCCAGCAGCCAGATAAACTCCCGCGCTGGGGCTCCGGGAGGGCAGCGCCAATGCTCCACCAGATACTCCGGGGGCAAGTTGTCCACGCGCACCCGGCGGACGGGCTCCAACCACGGTCGGGCCAGGGTAAACCAATCCTCCTCCGGCGGGAGAAGGGCTACCATGCCCTCTCCGTAGGAGCGAATTTGCGGTCTTGGGGGGACGAGGGGAGTTCCTTCCGTTGGCAAGCCCAGGGCGGTGGCGAAGGCCGGGGGGAGGTCCGGCGGCACCTCGGGCGGGGGCGGATAAGCGGTAGTCAGGCCGAGAATGCGCCGGGCCCGGGGCGAAAGGGTTGGTGAGAGCGGTACTTCTCGGGGCTCATGGCGAGTCAGGACGAGGAGCGTACCTCCGGCGCGGACGAAGCGCTCCAGAAGCCACAGTTGGTCAGTACTCAGACCCGCCCGATGGGGCACGAGGACCACTCTCCGCCCGGAACCGAAGTTGAGGCCATTGAGGAAGAAATGCACGGGAAAATGGGCCCGGGCCAGGGGTCGCCACAACTCCTGCAAAAAGGTCGGGGAGTTCAGGGTCGGATAGCGGGGTATCATTATCGCTATCTCCGCCGCGCTTTCCGCTTGGGCATACAAGGGCACCAATCGCTGTCCGGACAGCACACCTTCGTACCAAGCGATGCGCCGCCACAGCGTATCCTCCGGCGGGGCCTCCCGCCGGGCTTTCCAGCCCCAGCAGCCGTGCAGGTAACTCCACATGGAAATGCCGTAGGGGGTCACCGTCAGCAGAGCACCCTGGCGGACTTTGTAGGCCTCGTCCTGCTCAATCCACCGTCCCATGCCCTTCATGTAGTGGGTGTGCACCAGCATCCTTTTGCCCGGACAGGCGCCCAATCCCAGCAGGGTCATCCCCCGCGGGTCGGCAAAGTCCGTGAAACGCTGGGAATCCACGTAAAACTGAACGTTGTGTACGTCAACGGCCGGAGAAAGGGCGCGGTTAATGAGGGAAGCGAAAGAGCCCCGGCTGAGTGGGCCGGGAGGATAGTCCATCACTATCAGGCGGGGTTCCAATTGCTTCGCCCTGGCCGCCAGGGAGAGGAACGCGGGGTCGTCAATGCCCGCGGAAGGGGAGGCCTCGATGGGAGGCACCAGGCCCTTAAATGCGGGGTGGCCGCGGAAGCGGGTCACCACATCTTCAATGGCCGCTCGCGCCAGGTCAGGGTCTTGGATTCTGCCCAGATAAATCCCCAGATAGCCCGCGATGCCGCGCCGCTGGCAAGCCTCCAGAAACCACTTCACCGGCTTCAACCCTTTCCATTGGGGGGCGTGTTTCAGACGCGGATTATGGTGAGCGTAAATGGCCCCTTCAGGACGGTACACCGAATGGAAAGTAACGGCATTTATGCCCAGGGCGGCGAACTCGTCGAAGAGCACATCCCAGCCTTTCTCCGTGGAAAGGTCGTAAACGCACCGTCCCAATACTGTGGCCAAGGGCCGATTTCCGGCGTGCAGGTAGATGTTGTACAGATAAGGCTGGTCAGCCGGGCCTGCTGCGGCCGCGGTGACCAACACCAGCGACAAAACCCACTGACCAATGACGGACATAGTTCTCCTCTCTCCCGGTGGAACTGCAAATGAGCGCGGAGGTTCATTCCGCCCGCAGCAAATCGTCTACCGGTGCGTAGTCGTCTGTGAGCAGAGGCACGTCATCGGTGTTTATGGTCCCGGAGTACAGTTGTCCGGCCCGGCGGACGAAATGGGGCAAACTCACTTTCTTCTGCTCCACCAATCGCCTGGCCCGGGACACAATTTCCTCCCCGCTGAGCCGATTAGCCTCTTGGGTGGCGAATATGACCGTGTTGTAGGAACCCTCAGCCTCGAACAGGTACAGGGTGGGAAACTGGGTGGACATGGTTTTGACCATGGCCCGCAGAAATTTGTACGGCCCATAAGCCGGTCGCTCCACGATGTTGTAGGCTATCACTCCGCGGGGAGTGAGTCGCCGTTTCACCAAAGCAAAGAACTCCTGCGTGGTCAGGTGGAAGGGAACGGTTGACCCGTAGCGGTTGGTAGTGTAGGCATCCAGGGCGATGAAATCGTACTTACGAGGGGTACGCCGCAAGTACACCCGCGCGTCCTGGGCAATGAGGTTCAACCGCGGGCCCGGCTGCACGGCGAAGAACCGTTGGGCCACTTCAATTACCAGCGGGTCTACGTCCACCGCATCCACCCTCACCTGGGGATAGTCGTGCACGAACCGCTTGGGTATCGAACCACCTCCCAGACCCAGCATCAACACTTCCCGCACTTGGGGATGAAAAACGAGAGCCAGATGGAAGAAATCCGTGTACTCGAACGCACCGTTAAGCGGGTCGCTGATGAGCATACGCGACTCAGGCGAGTTGTCAAAGTAGAGGGTTCGATACCCACCCTCATCCTGCACGAGGATGTGATGATAGGGGCTGTCCCGCTCAAAAATCACTTCTGCGGCTGTTGGTGTGGTGCCCAGGAAAACCCCGGCCAGAACCACAGCCGCCACCTGACTCCAACGCTCCGTAGCCGCAATACAAGCCGCCAAAAGCACCATTACTCCTCCCAATCCGTACAAAGTGTGACTGACTCGGAAAGCGCCAATGAGGTAGAACCCGGTCAGCAGCGTGCCCAAGATGCTGCCCACGGTGGACACGGCTGCCACACTGCCGGCCACCCGGCCCGTCTCCTCTACCCGCCGGGAGAGCAGCCGGATGGCAATGGGCGAGACGCTGGCCAGCAGCAGGGCCGGAGGGGAGAACAACAGGGTCGCGGTGAGCAGGGCATGTACGCCCAGCGGCAAGGAGGAATCAGCGATGGCAGTACTGAGGGAGGGGTCCAGTACCGGCACCAACGCCACTGCCACTCCCCCGCCCACCATAACCAATACCAGGGTCAAAGGGCGCGGCCAGCGGTCACCCCACCGTCCGCCTAAGTAGTAACCCAAACTCATCGCTCCTAAGAACACGGCAATAACGGCCGAGTACTCCCGCAAAGCCGTGCCAAAGGTCTTGCCAATGACCCGAAAACCCAGAATTTCCGTAGCCATCAGCACTGCCCCGCTGCCAAAGACTACGAATCGGACGAGCATGGGGGAATTGTACCATGTTCCTGGAGAAAAGTCAACTGTCCCCGGAGATGGGAGGAAGGAATGGTTCTTCCGGGGGAGAAAATGGAAGTGGGAGGATATTTATAGGGAGCGAGGGTACTTGGGAGGCTGAAGATTGCCAGTTAACAATTTCACAAGGTGGACCAGACGGGAATCCTCCTCGCCCAGTTGGGCTCCGCGGCCCCTGATGTCCGTGTTGGTCAAGCCGGCAGGGGCCGATTGTAACTTGCGCTGTACCTATTGTTTTTACTTGGAGAAAGCGGCGCTCTACCCGCAGACCAGGGTGCACCGGATGGGCCCGGAAGTGCAGGAGGCAATGATTCGCCAGTTGATGACCCAGGGCCTCCCCCACGTGTCCTTTGGCTGGCAGGGGGGCGAACCGACCTTAATGGGATTGGATTTCTTCCGTCGGGCGGTGGAATGGCAACAACAATACGGCTATTCGGGCCAGACGGTGGCCAACGGGTTGCAAACCAACGGCCTGTTGCTAAATGACGAATGGGCGGAGTTCCTGCGGCGGTACAAGTTCCTGGTGGGGGTGAGCCTTGATGGGCCTCCAGACCTTCACGATTTCTACCGGCGCAATGCGGCCGGAAAGGGTTCCTTTGGCCGGGTAATGGAAAACATCGAGCGGTTAAAGGCCCACCGGGTAGAGTTCAACCTCTTAGTGGTGCTCAATGACCGCAACGTAACTCAGCCGGAGCGGCTGTGGGATTTTTTCCTGGAGCACGATTTACGCTACTTGCAATTCATCCCCTGTGTGGAGCGCGACCCACGCACGGGCAAACTTGCTTCCTTCTCCATTACCGGCAAGCAGTACGGGCAGTTTCTCCGCCGAACTTTCGACCGTTGGTACGGGGAGGGTGAGCCGACCCTCTATGAACGCTTTTTCAACGACCTGTTGGCCGTGTACTGTGGGGAGGAACATCCCTCTTGCCTCCACCGGCCGGAGTGCGGCGATTACGTAGTGGTAGAACACAATGGGGATGTGTACGCCTGTGATTTTTTCGTGGAACCGGAGTGGTATCTGGGCAACTTGTTAGAAACGCCACTGCCGGCTTTGACTCAGACCGAACGGGCCCAGTCTTTTCGCCAGCGCAAGCGGAACTTGGCCCCGGAGTGTCGCCGTTGTGGATGGTTGCCTCTGTGCTACGGTGGCTGTCCCAAGTACCGCCAATTCGCGGGAGGGGTGCACCGACCGAACTACCTGTGCGAGGGGTACAAACGTTTCTACGCTTACGCCCATGAGCGCCTGTTAGCGCTGGCTCATAAGTACGGGCGGCGACCTCGAGTGCCCCTTCCCCCAGCAGAACTACGCCGCAACGACCCTTGTCCCTGTGGCAGCGGCCGGAAGTTCAAGAAGTGCTGCGGGAGGTGAGACGGTAGAAGCAGGGAATTTCCATCAACTCCCGTCCGGCGGGAGGGGGAGGGACTTCGCCGGTTTCGGCCGGAGCCAATTCCCGACCCGTGGGTTCACCAGGGGGAGAGGGCTCCACCAGGGCAAGTTCCCGGCCACTTGGCTGGTGAAGTCGGGCCTGCAAGCAGGCCAGGGTACGCACGGCTGCCTGGCGAACGGTTCCGTCCAGCCTTCGCCAGGGGCGGAGTAAGGTTCGCAAGGACCGAAGGGCCTGGTCGTTGCCTTCGGTTGCCAAGTGGGCGAGAAGGGATAACACTCGGGTCTGGACCCAATGGCGTACTTCGGGGTCCCGCACGTTCAAGGCTGGCTCCAAGAACCGTAGGGCCTGGGGGTCGGAGTAGTCTTCCCACTTGGCCAGCAGGTTTTGCAAGGCCCTTCGCGCCGCCGCGCGGACTCCCTCATCCAATTCCTGCAGGGCTACAACCAGGTCTGGCACTGCCTGTACGCGTCCCCATTGGCCGAGGACCCAAGCGGCCCGCTCCCGTACTTCCCAGTCCCAATCGGTTTTAAGCACTCGTCCCAAAGGTTTAACTGCCCGCGGGTCCTTCAACTTGCCCAGGGCAGTGACCGCTTCCCGCCGGACATACTCATCCCCATCCCCCAGGGCCCGGCAGAGCGGTTCCAAGGCCCGCGGGTCATTCAATTCTCCCAGGGCCGCCGCGGCCGTACGCCGGACATATTCGTCCCGGTCGCTGAGGGCAAAGCACAGGGGTTCCACCGCGCTTGCTCTCCCCATCCGGCGTAGAGCCGCGGCGGCAGCACGTCGGACGTATTCATCGGGGAGGCGCAGGGCGGTACGCAGCAGGCCCACCGCAGTACTATCGGCCAAGGCTGGCAAACGGCGGATGACCTGGTGCAAGATTCGGCGAGCAGTTACTCTTACCCCTTCGTCCCGGGCATAGAGGACGGCGAACAGGGCCTCTACTGCCGCCGGGTCAGTACGGCGGGCCAAGCGTTTCATCACCTTACGTAGGGCGGCCCTTACGCATCGGCCCAGGGCAGTTTCATCAGCAGCCTGACTTCGGGGCAGCAGGCGGCAAAGTGGCTGTACCACTCGCTCGTCGCCCACTTCGCCCAGGGCCCCCACTACGGCCGGCAAGTCCCGCCTTCGCATCCGGGGTAAGAGCGCCAGCAGTTGCGCCACCTGGTCGGCCATGCCTTTCTCTCCTCTCAACGGCGTAACTGCTGTTGATTATACCTTTAATCCTTCGGTCCGGTCAAATTTGGCCCGGCTAAAGCCCGGACTCCCCAAGCGGCCTTAGCCCTCTGGGGCCGAGCAGGCCCTCAACTTACAACGGGGAAATGGCCGGCAGATTTTGACAGAATCCGTTTTCTGGGGTAAAATGTAAGCCAGCATCCGCGGTTAGGAAAAAGGCCATGCTTGTGGAGCCGGGAAAGATAATTGTAGGTTCGCTTATCGCTGGTGGGGGTAGCGAAGGCTGGAGGGCCTTGAACTGGTTGGAGGCGGTGCTGGTACAGTGCGCGGGAGGAAAGCAATGAGCGGCAAGGGTTCTTTTCCCCCATCGCCGGAGGCGGCCTCAGGGTCCCAGGAGCCCCCTTCCACTTTGCTCCTGCGGCCAGCGCAGTTCGTAGTCCTCTCTTTTGCGGTGGCGATTTTGGGGGGCACGGTTCTACTCATGCTTCCTGTATCTACCACCAGCGGGCATTTTACCCCACCTTTAACAGCTCTGTTTACCGCTACTTCGGCGGTGTGTGTGACCGGTCTGGTAGTGGTAGATACGGGCACCTATTGGTCGCCTTGGGGACGGTTTATCCTCTTAGGCTTAATTCAGTTGGGGGGTTTGGGCTACATGACCATTGCGACGGGACTACTGCTGTTCTTTGGGCGCTCGCTGCGTCTGCGGCAACGGCTGGTGGTACGGGAGGCTCTGGGCCATTTTTCCCTGCGGGATGCGGTGACTTTGGTCAAACGTATTGTCCTGTTCACATTGGTGTTGGAAAGCGTGGGCACCCTGGCCCTTTATTTGGCCTTCCTCCGTTACCCCGAAATTGATGCCCTAACGGCTCTTTACTATGGCCTGTTCCACAGCGTTTCGGCCTTCTGCAACGCGGGGTTTGATGTCTTGGGAGCACAATTTGGTCATTTTTCCAGCCTGACTCGTTTCTGCACCGACCCCCTTTTAGTAGGTTTGATTGCGATTCTCATTCTCCTGGGCGGCATTGGTTTTGTGGTGTTAGACGATTTAGTTACCTACCGCCGATGGCGACAGTTGTCCTTTCACTCCCGCCTGACGCTGACGGTTACTGGCTTCCTGCTGGTCATAGGGACCCTGGTTTTGGGAGTGGTCGAATCCCATAATCCCCCGACTTTAGGCCGTTTGAGTGGGGGGACTAAGTGGTTCAATGCCTTCTTTCATGCGCTCACTCCACGCACCGCCGGATTTTCCACCCTCAAGGTGGGCGACCTGGAAGCCGCCAGCCTGTTCGTTACCATTGTCCTAATGGCCATCGGGGCCTCGCCTGGAGGTACGGGGGGCGGGTTCAAAACGACCACTTTAGCCGTAGTGCTGGCCGCGATATGGGCTACCATTCGGGGCTATGAGGACGCTACTGTTTTCCACCGGACCATCAGCAAAGGAGTGGTGTATCGCGCTTTGACGGTGATGGTGCTCGCCTGGATAATGATTACTCTGACCGCCTGTCTGCTCAGTTTGACCGAGGTCCACATCTTACAGGCTGCACCCCAATGGCACAGCCCTTTTCTGGACCTTTTCTTCGAGGCCACCTCCGCTTTTGGCACCGTGGGCCTGAGCACGGGCCTGACCCCCATGCTCTCCCCCGCGGGGCGGATACTCCTTATCTTGACCATGTTCATCGGGCGCATTGGCCCGATAACCCTGGCCACAGCCTTGGTACAGCGGGAATACCGCCCGCTGATTCACTATCCGGAGGAACGGGTGTTCATTGGTTAGGAGGGCCCTATCATGCCTGCCAAACGTTTGCGCAAGGCCTTTCTGGTCATCGGTCTGGGGTACTTCGGTCGCAGCGTGGCTCGGTCCCTGGTGCGTCTGGGCCACGAAGTCCTGGGAGTGGACAAAGACATGGCCGTATTGGATGAACTTAAGGACGAATTGACCGAAGTAGTCCAGATGGATGCCACCCAGCCGCAGGCCTTGGCCCAATTGAGCATTCCCGATTTTGATGCCTGCATTGTGGGCCGGGGCACCGATTTGGCCGAGAGCATTACCATCACCATGCTGCTGAAAGATTTAGGGGCCACTTACGTCATCGCCAAGGCCATGACCGACCTGCAGGCGCGCATTCTGGAGCGCATCGGCGCCGACCGCATCGTCTTCCCCGAGCGCGATTCAGGAGAGCGACTGGCCCACTCCCTCGTTTCTCCCCGCATTCTGGATTTCTTGGAACTGGCGCCCAACTATTCCCTTCAGGAAATCACTGCTCCTCCCCTAATGGCGGGCAAGACTTTGGGGGAGTTGAACCTGCGGCGGGAGTACGGCATCAACGTAGTGGTCATCAAAAGTGGGGACCACATCAATCCTACCCCCCACGGGGAGGATGTCATCCACGCAGGTGACGTCTTAGTAATCGTGGGGCGTGACAGTGATATGGAACGGTTCTTAAGCCTGGCCTGAGGAGGGTGGTTTATGCCGGAGCGAACTTTGCAACGCAGTACCACCGGCCCGGCCCGCCTGCGGGAACTGCTTGGCCAGCCGGGTATTATTCGTAGCCTGGGTGCGCACGACGTGCTAACCGGCCTCATCGTAGAACAGGCCGGTTTTGAAACGGTCTTCATCGGCGGGTTCGGCACTACGGCCAGTTTGCGGGGCCTGCCGGACCTCAATTTGCTCACCCTGACGGAAATGGCCGATGCCGTGCGCCGCCTGGCGACCCGGGTCAGCATTCCCGTCGTCGCCGACGGCGATACCGGCCACGGCGATCTGCCCAATGTCATGCGCACCGTGGCCGAATTTGAGGCCGCCGGCGCCGCGGGCATCCTGTTGGAGGACCAGGTGGAACCCAAACGCTGTGGCCACTTCGCCGGCAAGCAGGTCATTCCTACCGAGGAAA
>DTZQ01000408.1 GCA_012961305.1 Armatimonadota bacterium
ACCGGTTCGTCAGGCGGAGCGGTCGGCAGTTCTACCTGCCGCCGATACCAGGCGAACCCGTCGTAGTCCGGGTAGCCCTGGTCTTCCCAGGGCCGGCCCGCTTCGATGTTGGTCCAGTCGCTGTCGTCCCAGTCCTCCCGAAACCACCCCTCTTGCACGCCTACATCTTCAGGGTCCAGGTGGAACTTCCAACCGGGCCCGGTGAGGTCGGCCAACACCTGCAGGTCCTGGGCGCGCAAGTAACGGCTCCATCGTTTCCGGGCCTCTACCAACTCCCGGGCCAAGTAGTGGGGCGGTCTGACCACCGCCGTGCTCACCACTCCTCCGAACTTGGCCCGGTTGGTGCGCACTTCTTCCACCAAAGCCTCCAAGGCCCGCAGGGCCTCTGCCCCGGCCCGGGCTCGCGCTTCCCGCTGGGGCGCGCTTTGGGCCTGGTCCCGCAGGCGCAAGTAGGTCAGTAGTCGTTCGGTGTACTCCAGCGAAACAGCAATTTTCCCCAGCCGGGCCTTGACTTTCTCCTCCCGTGCCTGCTGCTGAGCCGCGGTCAGACAGTCCCGCATTTTGGCCAAAACTTCCTCAGTAAACACCGCCCGCGCGTTGGCCAGGGCCCCGCCGGGGATGTCTCGCCCCGCGTTGGCCAGGGCCTCCTCCATCGTTTGGTAGTAAGCCCGCATCGGCTCAGCCGCCGCACCGAAAAACCGGCGGTAGAAGTCCTCCAACAGGGCGTTTACGTCTGTGTTCACGTTCCACAGCAGCCGCGCTGCTACGTAGTAGTTCAGTCCCAGAGTCCACACGTTGTCCGGGTTGTACTGGGTGTACACTCCTTTCACCCCGATTTGGTGGAAGTAGGGAATATCCTGGGCGATGGTGTGGACAATCGGCCAGGGCAAGTCCATCCAGTTGACCTTCCAGTAGTACTCATAGAAGTACACATCCCCGACCAACCGCTGCCAGGCGAAGAGGAGTTCCCGATACTTTGCGTTGGCCGCGCAGTGGGGGTCGTTAACCGGATGGGCCAGACAGTAGCCTTCATAGTGGCAAATGATGACGTTCAGGTTGGGATGTGCCCGCAGGGCGGGGTCTTTGGGAGGACGAGTGTAGATGTGGTATGCCCCGACGAGGATTTGCGCCTGCGGATGGGACTTCGCCAGTTCCTTTGCCACCCGATTGTAGAACAGTAACATTCGGCGGGACATGCGCTGGTCGCGGGGAACTTCGGCCTCGTCTAAGGCGGTGCAGTGGGGACATTCGCAGTAGAGCATGCCGTCCGTCGGCGAAAGGGAAATCAAGTCAATGTCCGGGTCGGCGTCCAACATCGCAGCCATGTTCGCCGCTACCTGCCGCGCCACTTCGGGATTAGAAGTGCACAGTTTGACGTGGGCCTCGTTGCGCCGCTGGCCCCTGTTGAGGGCAAAATATTCGGGATGGTCTTCAAAATAGCGCCGGCGGGACAGAAGTCGTTCCTGCGAATGATAAACGGAGGGAAGGATGCGAAAGCCAGCCACTCCTTCCGCTCCTACGCGGTTGCTGCGGTTGCGCAGGGACCAGAGGCCGGTGCCTATCCAGCGCATGGGAAAGTCGGGCGCTTCGCTCACCGCCAAGTCTCCCACCCGCAGGGTTTTCACCTCTGGCACCACTTCGCCCCACTCCCCCGGCAGGAACCAGCGGACCCCAAACCGCTCCAGCAGGGCATAAACGCCGTAGAGCACGCCCAGCCCACCTCCGCCCAGGACGACCGTATCTCCTCCCACTCGCCGCAGGGTGAAGCCCTCCGGATGGGCCGGCGGGGCCACCTCTGAGGGGGTGAAACGAGTGGGGCCGACTAACAAGCGATGGCCAGTTACCTCCTGGGTGTCCTCCACCAGCGGCAGGGTCGCACCGGTCATCTTGGCCAAATAAGTTTGTAGTTCGGAGGCAGCAAAATAGGTCAGGTCGTTGGCTTCCGCAGAGAGGACAATGCTTGCCGTCGGCTGGCCATCCTCCACCAGGCTATCCGGGAAAGCCGCCGGAGTTTTGACCGGCTGAGCAGCCGGGTGGGGAGGCACCTTCAAGTTTTGGGTGCGCTTGCGCATGAGCGTCAACACCTCCTCATTGGACTGGCCGGGGAACTCCCACAGGGCGAAATGGAACCTCCGGGCGGAGGGAGGATAGAGGAGCGCGGTTTCTACCGGGTAGTTGCTGACCCTCACCTGGGCCCGGGCCGTTTCCATGGGGTCAAACAGCAGGGCACAGGGCCCCTGACCACGGGGGGCATCCTGGAGGGCATCGGTGTAGACCACCCAGAACTCCCCCGGTCGCAGAATGCATTGGCCTCCCGCCCGCACCTCCCGGCGAACCGTGTACACCCGCCGGTCTCGCGGCGCATCGAACCCGGACGGATAACAGCGCAGCCGAACTTCCCAGGAATGCACCTCCACCTTAGGGGCTATTTCCCCGGCCACCAGCAATTTGTCGTCCCCGTTCCGCAGGGCAAAAGTCACCCTCACCGTTGCCTCCGGCGCGTCCCAGTGCACCTGTACTTCCTGTCGGTCGGTATAGCGCAGGAACCGCAAGCGGGCCGGAGTAGTTCCCACCGACCGTCCGTTTACCCTCACATCTAAACATCCTCCGGCGTACCAGTTACCTCCGGTCGGTCGACTCAGACCTACACCACTCAGCCCCTCCCGGGGAACCACTCCTTCCCGCCGTCCGTGCTTCTCCAAGTCCAGGCAGACGTTGTAACTCACTCGGTAGGGCACCCTTCCGTTGTCCAACAGGGGAGCCTCTACGGTAGCAATACGGTGGCCCTGATGGACCCCGGAAGTAGTTTGGGTCCACTCCCGGGGAGCGAGTTCCCGTACCTCGGCGGGCTTGCCCGGCGGAACTCGCAAGAACTCGCTCACTGCCATCCCTGACGGTTCGGCCAACCAAGAGGTCAAACAAAAAAGCGACAACCACCACATCTCAGGGGCTCCTTTCGACCTCTATTGTAATTACCTTGACAACTGGGGGTGAGGGCCAGAGTCCAGAACCTTCCCCTCCCATTATAACATCTTTCGGCAGATTTGTCCATCCCTCCTTGTTGGTCGCCAACTTGACCCGAACCGGGGATGGTGGTACAATGGTTCTGTGGAGGTGGAAAATCATGAGTGAGGAGCAATATCAGCGGGTAGAATTGGGCCAGTACATCGTGGCCGACCCTTATATCTGTCACGGCAAACCCACTTTCAAAGGCACCCGAAAGTTAGTGCATTTGGTCGTAGAGGATTTGGCCGATAGTGAGTTTTTGGACGAACTGGTGGAACAGTATGACCTGCCCAAGGAGGCTGTGCGGGAAGCCGTGCGCTTAGCCGCCCAAGCGTTACGGGAGTACTTTAGTGTTCCTCATCCTCCTCCTGAACCTCTGCCTCCTGGGGAACCCCTTGGTGAGGCAGTGCCTGGGGAGGCGGTTGCATGAATCGCCAGGTATTGGATGAAAACATGCGGCGCGAGACATATGAGGCTCTTTCCTGCCGTATGTCTTTTGATAAGGTGGGCGTGGGATTTGGACAATCTGGCTGGTCAGACGAACGTATTCGGTCAGAATTACACGGCAGCGGGAAAACTTTCCATACGTTGGACGAGGGTTACTATCGGCCCGATAACTGCCATGCTACCTATTGTCTGGTCTATTACGATGTTCCACGCGGTGAAGTAGCAGACTATATCTGGCGCTTCCTTCGCCACCCGGCCTTCAACACCCATGCCAAGCGGCTGGGGAAAGTGGTAAAAGTCACTTCCCCAAGGATTGAATACTGGGAGGTCGGGCGAGAGGGAAAGGAAGAAGTGACCTGGTGAAGCCGGGGGTTTCTACCCTCAACAGGGGCCAGATGGCAGCAGCAGTACCTTTATCGCCCTCGATTGGCCTTTGTTCAGGGCCGCGGCAAAGGCTTCGCTGGCTCCTTCCAAGGGAAACCGATGGGTGATGAGAGGGCGAGCCTGAAATTGGCCCTGGGCCAGCAAGTCGAGGGCAATTTGGTACTCCGGCACTCCCTCCCACAGGGCGTAACTCCACACCGGCACCAGAGCGATTTCCTGCCGTAGGAAAAGGCTGAAGTTAAAGGGGGGCGATTGCAGGAAAGAACCTACTACCCCCACCCTGCCGCCGGGCCGGGCGACCTCAAGGGCTTGCTGGAGCGTCGGCGCCGTGCCGCCCACCGTTTCAAACACCACTTCCGCCCCCTGTCCCTCCGTCCACTCCTGCAGAGTTTCCTGCCAATCCGCGTCCCGCTCATTTACCGTGAGGTCGGCCCCTGTCGCCTGAGCGACCTGCAGAGCGTGGTCATGATGTCCGACGAGGGCCACCTTGTCCGCGCCGTAGGTCCGTGCAGCCTGCATTACCGCCTGCCCTATGGCCCCATCGCCCAAGACGATGACCGAACGGCCCGGCACCGGCACCCGCTGCATGGCGTGTATCGCCACCGCGAACCCATCCCCTAAAGCCGCCTCCTCGTAGGTAACCGGTTCCGGCAGGGGAAACACCTTTTCCTGGGGAGCCTTGCAGTATTCGGCGAAGCCACCGCTCCAATCCCGCCCTCCAATGTGCCGCAACTGGGGACAGCGGTGGTACTGGCCCGCCGCGCACTGCGGACATTGGCCACAGCCAATCAGCGGCTCTACCCCTACCCGGTCACCCACCTCCACCCGCGTCACACCTTCCCCCAGGGCCACGACATCCCCGGCAATTTCGTGCCCCGCCGCCGTATTCCGCCGCTGCCAGGCTCCGGAGGCCTGCTGGCGGTGGAAGTGCAAATCACTGCCGCAGATGCCCGCCGCCCGTACCCGTATCAGTACCTCCCCTGACCCCGGCTCCGGCGTCGGTATTTCCTCTACCCGAACATCCCTCGGCCCGTAAATCAAAACTGCCTTCATCCCCAAGCCGCCTCCCGATACCGCTCGTATCCCTCCTCGTAAACTGCTTGCCAGGACGGATTGGGTTCCACTGTTTCCCCCATGCGTACCCAGGCAGCAGCCGCAGTCGGTAAATCGGGGAACCTTCCCCTACCAACTGCGGCCAGCATGGCCGCTCCCAGGGCTGTGGCCTCCGGTTCCCGGCAGAGGCGCAGGGGCCGTCCGAGCACCGAGGCTATGATTTCCAACCACAGTCGGCTCTGGGT
This sequence comes from Armatimonadota bacterium, assembly GCA_012961305.1. GTDB lineage: Bacteria > Armatimonadota > UBA10988 > UBA10988 > DTZQ01 > DTZQ01. Next base: position 5,136 of record DTZQ01000408.1, read on the forward strand.
TCCTCCGCCGACGGCTACCAGGTCCCCTTCGGCCCCTCCACTTGACCAGTCCCCTATCAGCCGCAGGTGGTAGGCACAGCCCTCCATCACCGCTCGTATCAAATGGGCGCGTCCGTGGGCCAGAGTCAAGCCCTGCAGGTGCCCGCGGGCGTGGGGGTCGAAATGGGGAGCCCGTTCCCCCAGCAGGTGCGGGCGAAACAGCAGTCCTTCAGCCCCGGGCGGGACTTTCGCGGCCAGCGCTTCCAGGTCGGAATAGGCCAAATTCCCGCCCAGCAGGTCCCGACACCAGCGCAGGGCTCCACCAGTGGTGGCGGTGGAGCCAATCCACCTTACTGCCTCCTGTCCTCGCTCGAAGGCTTCCCGCCGCGAGTACGGGGAGTCGGCTGGAAACCGCACCAGCCAGGCTGCGGTGCCCAAGTAGAGGAGCACCCGCCCCGGCCGGTACACATCCGCCCCGGCTAAAGCACAGTGCACATCCGAGCCACCCACCCCTACGGGCGTGCCGGGCCGGAGGCCCGTGACTGCCGCTGCTTCCGGCGTCACCTCACCCGCCAGAGCCGTCGAAGGGCGCAACGGAGGCATTTTCTCCTGGGGTACGCCGATGGCCTGGAGTTTGTCCGGGGCCCAGTTCTGTCGGCAGGGGTCAAACAGCCGAGTGCCGCGGGCGTCCGAGGGGTCGCTGGCAAAGGTGCCGGTAAGTTTGGCCCGCAGGAAGTCTTTGGCGTGGAGGAACCAGCGGGCCGCGTGGAATACGGCGGGACATTCCTCCCGCAGCCACAGGAGTTTCGCCGCGCTGTACGTCCAGTTGAAGGGCACTGCCGCCTTCCCGGCCCCGCTGACAGGGGAGGCAAAGGTTTCATCCGCCCGCAGGCGTTCCGCCTGGGGCACACAGCGTTGGTCGAACCAGAGCATCACCGGCGCCAAAGGCTTTCCCTCCTCATCGGTGGGCACCACCGCGTGCATCAGGCCTGAAACGGCTACTGCGGCTACTTCCTCGGCCCGTCCGGTCAGCACCTCTCGCGCCGCTGCCGCGATGGCCTGCCACCATTCGTGGGCTTCCACTTCTGCCCAGGTAGGGCGGGGGAAATGCAGGCGGATTTCCCGTTGGGCTCGGGCCACCTGCCGACCCTGCTGGTCGAAAAGGACGGCCTTGGCCTGCGTGGTGCCCAGGTCTAAAGCCAAATACTGGCCTCTGTTTGCCCTCAGCACAGAATCACCACCTTTAGCCCTTCCCGCGCCATCACCAGGTCGAACCCGCGCTTCGTTTCGCTCAGGGGCAACTGATGGGAGATGAGCGGCTCGACGCGCACGCGGCCGGTGGCGATGAACTGCAGGGCAGCCGTGAAGTCCTGAGGGCTGAAATCGTGGCTGCCGGTCAGGTTCAACTGCCGATAGTGGATAGGGTTGGGGTCCAGGGGGAAAGTGGCCGCCGGGTAAGTGCCGGCAAACAAGTTCACCGTCCCATTTAAGTCCACCATTTCCAATGCCTGCCGCGCCGGTTCCACTCCGCCCACAGCGACCAGAACGGATTCCGCCCCATAGCCGTCGGTCAGGGCTTTTACCCGCGCTACTGGGTCCTCGTGCGGGGGACAAATCACCTCATCCGCGCCCAGTTCCTCCGCCACCCGCAGCCGCTCTGGCCGCAAATCGCAGACGACCACCCGCGCCCCGCGCTGTTTGGCCAACTGCAAATGCATCAGGCCGATGGGTCCGGCTCCGATGATGACCAGCGTGTCCCCGAAGTCCAGGCGATTGCGACGCATTCCATTGAGGCAGCAGGCCAGCGGCTCGCAGAACACCGCCGCGGCGAAACTCACCTGTTCTGGCAGGCGGCGCAGGTTGGACAGGGGCGCACAGCCGAACTCGGCATAGCCGCCGCGCACGCGAGCCGGCTCAGCGGCCAGGCAGAAATTGAAGGCCCCGCGGCGGCAGTAGCGACAGGTTCCGCAGATGACCCGCCAGTCCACCGCTACCCGGTCGCCCACTTGAAATTCGCCGGCCCCGCTGGCTGGCAATTCCACAATTTCCCCCACCCATTCGTGACCGATGAGCCGGGGTTCGGGCAGGGGTTCGCTCGGCTGGGGCGGGGCGTATTTGCGCACGTCACTGGGGCACACCCCGCAAGCGCGGATGCGAATTAAAGCCTCGTCCCCTTGGGGTTCGAGCGGGGGTATTTCTTCGACCCGCACGTCGCGGGGGCCGTAGAGCAAGGCTGCTTTCACTCTTCCAAAGCCTCCCGTATCAGGCGATAAAACGGGTCACTCATTCGGTCCAATTCCTGTCGCACCAGGTTCAGTCCAAAGGAGCAAATTTCAAACTCCTCCGACAGGCGGCGCAAGATGGGCCATTCCTGCGCGTAGGGGCCCTCACGAAAGGTCGAAGCGATGTAGTACGAGCGTTTGCCCTGTTCCACGTAGTCAATCAGGTGGTCCTTGCGGTGTGGGGCTCGCAGGAAACGCAACATTTCCGGGTACATTCCCGTCCAAAAGAGGGTGAAATCCCCGATGTGCTTGTGCACTTCCCGTTCCCGTTGGAAAGACCGCGCGTTCAGCAGCACATCGCCCTCCATCAACATCTCGGCCACTTCTTCCAGACGACGTCCCCGCGCATTTTTGATTTTGAAGATGTTGTCCATGTGGGTGAACTCGGTCAACACCTCCACCAGATATTCGGCCATCCGCGGGTCTCGCAGGCCCAAAACGCCGAAGAAAGTGGACTGAACCAGTTCCGCAAACGTTGTGCGCAACGGATGGTTTCGTGGTATCCTACTCATGCCTTTCTCCTTCGCTTACCCCCCTGCACCGTCCGTTGGCTGCCATAAGTTTTCGTCCCTCGGAGGGTGATTCCTCCCGGAAGTTTTTCCCTTTCTTGGCGATGGTCAAACCAGGGCGTAAAACGTAAAGAGGTCTCAGGCGGCTCTCCCCACGGGCGGGGAGGGAGATGGAGCCTGAGGGTCGCCGGGGTTGGGAATCAGGGCGCTTGAAAGGGCCCAGAGTTGAAAACTCTGGGCTAAGGCTGCCCAACCAACTGAAATTGGTTGGGTCGGTTTAGAACCGACTTGGTAGGAGTAGCCCCGGATTTACCGCGGGCGCAGGGCGAAGTTGTCCAAATGGTAGGTCGCTCCTTCGTCATTGCCGCCAAAACCACAGCGCAGGTAGTCTATGCGCGGCGTGGCCAACGACAACTGGGTCGCACTCAGTTTGGCAGCGGAGGAAAAGCGAGGCCAAGCCTCCTGAAGCGCAGCTAAGAGGTCAAACTCCGCCCGGTGCCATTGATTGTCCGCTTGTACGTTGGGCAGGCGACCAATAATCCGGGTGTTAGGGGTGGGCTGGTCTGGGCCGGTGAAAACCAGGCAGTACCAGGTTCCATATATCCGAAAGTACCAGTTGACCTGCACTCCCGGGGGCATTTTGTAGTCGAAACTCAGCACGGGTCGTTCCTTCAGGTCCCATTCCGTCGCTCCGGTCCACACCGCAAAGTCGCCCCCTGCCTGTAAGTTGGTGATTTTCAAACTCTGCCGGCCTCGACTGGCGGTGGTGTCGTCCAGGGCAATTAAGGCCCCAATGCGCCGTCCCCGGTCGCTCCAGCCGTCCAGTCCGTCCTCGAAATCGGCCTCCAAAATGGGCTCCGTGGGCTCTACCTTCGTCACTATTGCTGGGCCCAGCGCTCGTTCCAGAGGCGGCGACCACAGCGGCGGGGCCT
>DTZQ01000409.1 GCA_012961305.1 Armatimonadota bacterium
CATCCACGAAACAGCCTACTCCATAGACCCTCATTTTCACCTTAGCCGGGTCATCGCTCACGGCTACCTGCAAAGACCATGGCTCGGTTCGGCCCAGTCGGCGCATAGCCTTTCCGTCGTTGACCGGGACAAAGCCCGGATATTCCACAGTGACCGAGGTGACCGCAGCTCCGAGGTTGCCCATTCCACGCGACTTGCCGTAGCCCATCGGTATCTGCCCGGCCTCTAAATCCCGCAGGGCCAAAGCCAGCAGGCCCAACTGCCATAGTTCAAAGTTCTCCAGGGTTATTTGGGTAGGGAAACAACCACCGGTGACCACTTCTACGGCGAAGAGCGCCCCTTTGGCAGAGGAGCCCAGCACCCGGTCAATGGCTACATGGTTGCGAATCTCCGTTCGGTTCGCTCGTTCCCAAGTCTCAGGAGTAGGATAGGCATCAGCGATACGCATTCGGCTGGCCAGTGCGGTGGAGCCAAAGGTACGGCAGATAGAACAAGACTCGCGGTAACGCTTGGCGGTGTCTGGCTCGTTCTCCAACGGCTTGCTGCAGCGTTTCTCCTCGTCGAACAGGGGGCAGCACCACAGCCCGATGGTGCGGGCGATGGCCTCACAGTAGGCGCGGAGCATCCCTTTCAGACTACTGCCGGGCAGATAGACGGTTTCGCTGGCGGGCCCGTGAAGGGTACGCACGCAGAACATTTCTACGTCCGCGTTCTCTGCATGGTTACCGGCGGGCACGTCCGTCTTGACCAGGAGGGGGCCCTCGGGCCAGAGGGTCAGGCTAATGATAGCGCGGTTAAGGCTCTGTTTGAACACTTTCCCTCACCTCCTTCTTCTCTGACAGTTGCTCTAATCGGGTCAGGAAAACCCTGATTTTCTCCTCGACGAAGTTCCGTACTTCATCTGGCATTTCACCCTCTTTCTCCCCTTGCTCTGGCTCCGACGACGGTGCTTCCGCCTCCTCTGCCTTGGCCGGGTAGCCACTCCCCGGCGAAATCTGACCTTGGTCATCCTGGAACAAGAGGCCCTCCCTAATTAATTCGTCTAAAAAGGCGGTCAGGGCCTGCGGCTGCTCGACGGGGGTTAGCAGGATATCTGCCTGAAAAATGGCTGTGGCGGTCACTCCTTGCCCTTTGCATTTTTGCTGCAGCCACTTGCGGGGGACGGGGAGGGAGTCAGCCTTTTGCAGGATGTCCAAGACCTTTTGGACGAATTGCTCTCGCAGGGTTGGTTCTTCAGACGGGGGTGAGGCTGTCTCTTCTACGGGCAGAAGGGCAGCGGCAGGCGTGAGTCCGTAAACTTTTCCCTGGCGGGTGGTCAGCCACTCAATGAGGGAGGCGGCTTCGACAGCCTCAACGGAGTCCCAATGCAGCAGGACCCGTCCCAGTCCGCGTGAGGTACGCCCGCCGAGGCTCACCAGGCCATCGCGGGTGAACTGCATTAGTCCTACGAAGAGCATTCCCAACTCCCATTCCTTCACGTTCTCCACCAGGATTTTCCAGCGGAACTGGGTGCCGGGGGGCACCACCTCGAAGTCATAGAGGCGTCCTCCTTCGGCGGTGCGAGAGTCGCGGTTGATGGCTACGCCATCACGCACCTGGGTCTCTTGCGCCCAAGTCTCTGCCACCACCGGCAAATCTGCGACCAGGACCCGGGATTGCAGATAAGGGGAACCCAACAGCAGACAGAGGGGGCAAGAATGGGCCCGTACTTCGTCCAAAATGGCGTGGTCGTCGGGGTCAGTGCGGCGCCACTCATTGAAGGCATTGCGCAGGGTCTTGTTTACCGAGAGGCAGCCGGTTGAGTTGTCGGTAGTGATGAGACAGGGTTGTGGGTAAAGGGTGGCGAAAGCCGGGAAGCGTTGGGTGAGGCGGCAGGAGTGGGAAACGGGACGTGAGAGTCGCCAGAGTTCGCTCAGCGGATGCAAGAGGGTCTCCAGCAGGGAGCGGAGCACCCCTTTGAAGGAGGAACCGGGGATGAAAGGCTCGCCCAGTACCGTTTTGATGACCGGACTTTCGGTCTCCAATTCGCCTAATGCTGAGGCAGAACCGACGTGTAGCGCAGTCCTCGCCTCCAGGCGACCACAGAGCAGATAGCGGTTGCGAAAGGTATCGAACATGGCTTTAACCTCCTTGGGTGACGTTCTGATAGCCGAAGGTCCAGATGAGCAACTGGAGGAAGGAGCGAACCAGGCGGATATGTATCTGCTTCACCAGATTTTCATCCCGTTCCGCCTCTGAGATATCGGAGGCCAACTGGTTTGCCTGTTGGTACAGTTCTTCAGTCAGTACAACCTTGAGTTGGTTCCCGAAGGCTTGCTCCTGGTCGCGCAAGTTATTGTTCTGTCTGCGCGCTCCCCAAGCCCATCGCTTGCCCCGCTTGTTATTACCGATGTCTCCCAAATCCTTGCCTGTCTGGTGTTCCAACCGGGCGACGACTTTGCGCACCGATTGGGTCCAAGAGGCCAACAGGGCAATTTTGTGCAATTGGTCGTCCTTCATCCCGCTGTTGTTGCGGTAAATTTCCGTTTGGTTCACCAGGGACTGGGCCTTTTGGGCCAGCCAATCCCCGCATTCGTCCACTTTGCGCCGAATGGTCAGTTCAAGGGTGTTCATACGCTTGTCACCTCCTGATGAAAGGGGTCACAGACCAGGACGCGGCCGAAGCCTTCCGCCCGGCGCTCGCCGAGACCGACCAGTTCGATTTCCCGCAGGGCTTGTACCAGGGGATGCTTCTCCGCGCCGGTCTCGTCAGTAGGCAAATGGCCCTTCCACTTATATACGAACACACTGCCCGCGGAGCAGGCGAGGTCTACGGCTTTGGGCAACCCCCAGGCCACATTCCAACCGCTGACTCGTCGGGGGCTGACCCAACGGCGCACCAGTTGTACCTCTTCGCCTCCCAGGGTAGAGACGTTCCATTCCAGGGTGGGCGTGCCGGCAGGAGTGCGCAGGATGGCGTCGGACTGGAGGGTGAGGACGAAGTAGGTGTCTGGGGGTTTGGATGGTAAGGCGTTGGGTCGGCCCGCAAGAGCATGGTAGTCGCACCAGTGCTCTGTGAGCAGGTCGTTAAAGGCCCTGATGCGGGCGGAGACTGGGGGAAGGGTACAACGCGGATCGCTGAGTGGCAGACGATACACGTTAATTTCTACCTCCCCCGCACCGCTGCTAACCCGCGCGCCCAGCCGGGGAATTCTCAGGGCCTGTTCCACTTGCGCCAAGTTGAGATGAGCCGGCACGGTCACTACCCCGCGAAACTGGTTGTTGGCAGAGAGGGCGCTGATGGAGTAAAGGAGTCCGTGCTTGGCCGTACGGGTGACCCGGCTGATGGCGCTGTGGGAGAGGCGGTGCATTCTGGCGCGCACGGCGCGATAGGTATAAGGTTTAGTTCCAAATGGTTGGATTACTCGCTCGTAAAACCCGGCCAAGGGTTCCGTCGAACATTCACAATTTGCTCTCTGGCAGCGCAGGTCGAAGGCTACGGGCATCTCCTCTGCCATTGCTTCGTAAACCAGTTGGGGTATCAGAGTGTCAAAGACGCCGTGGGGTTCCATCTCCAAATCGGCAAGGTCCGGGTTTTCCTGCACTCGCAACTTAAACCCGCTGACGAACCCCGGGAAGTGCTTACAAGTGCGGGCCGTGGCTGGCAGAACCAAAGTATAATCAGGTTGACAGGCATGCCTGCGCTCTTGCGCTGGATAACAGTTGCCAAATAAAACCGCTTCCTGCGATTTAAAAAGCCGGTCATAGAGACCCTTATTGGTTCGGAGCCAATGCACGGCCACTGCTCCCCGCAGCACGCTGCCGGGAATGTAGTCGCGGGTGGTGATGAACATCCCATAGGGCCGTAGGCCACCAGCGGTGATGGGGCTCTTCGCCTTAACAATCACCAACAGTTGGTTCATAATTTTCGCCACCCTTCCAATCCTTGTCGAAACTCCTCTGGGGTCAGTATCTTTCCCCCAACCTTCACTTCCAGGAACGGCAGGCCGATGGAATGCCCAGCCGGCGGTAACAGCCAACCCAGTCCTCGGCTCTTGCTTCCCCCCAAGGCGTGCAAGGCCAACAGTCCTGCCTGAAGCAAACTGACGAAGCGAACTGCTTTGGCCTCAGGCAGCGAGCCAAAAATGCGACCACGAAAGAGGGGTTGCCAACCCGGGGCCGAAGTGGCACTGGTGTAGAGCCGCTCCTCTGCCGCCACCCGTCGCAGGCGAGAGATGGCTACGCTGGCCCGCACCTGAGTTTTAGCCATCTCTTCCCACAATTGACGGGACAAATCCGCGGGTGCTTCCTCTATCAAGGTAGTGAAAATGAGTGAACTGGGCTGCCAAGTACAGCCGAAAATCTGGCACAGTTCACAGATAGGAAACTCAGCCGAAGAAGCCAAGGCAACTCGAGAGTTAGGCTTAGCCAGGAACGGATGGGGACACATGTCCTCCGTGCGCGGCGGCTGGCAGTAGTCTTCCGGCCGACCCAGCGCAGAGGCAATGCGCTGACATTCGTCTCGCAGCCGCCCCTTCAAAGTTGTGCCAGGGATGATTAAACGTCCTCTCTCGTCTTGGGTGGTTGCCCGGTCTACCCCTGCTGCTACCACACCTGAGCCGATAAGCAAGGCCGATTCAAATTGCAGTTTGTAAGTAATTTCCACTTCCATAGACAGTGGCTCCCTCCTTTAATTCGTTTAGGCCACGAAATCGTAAATTTCCAGCAGGTCGCGTAGCGGGGTTCGATAACATTTCACCCGTCCTCGCCGCACACAGTACCAGGGACCAGTTTGGCCCAAGCCCATTGCCTGGACGAACTGCTGGTAGAATGCCCAGGGGGAATCGGGCCGGATGCCTACGCCTGGCTGGTAAGCCTTCGCGATTTGCCGCTGGCAGTAAAGTTCTGCCTCCCCCGGCCACCGCTCCAACATCTCATTGAGCGCTTGTAACTGGGTGCGGGGGAAGGAATGTTCCTTGAACTTCTGCACATACTCCAGTAGACAACGTAAGCGGGAAAGTGAATAAGGGCGCTCAGTGAGGGGTACGTAGAGGGGAATCCGCAAGGGTAGAGACACGCGCCACCTTTCGTACAGAACCTTACGAGCCTCTGGGAAATGTTCTCCATAAGTACTGCTGCCTTTGAATACCGCAAAATCGAAATGGGCCTCCGGTCTTGCGCCAGGCTTTTGGACCGCGGCTTGCGACCGCGCCCTTTTGGCACTTTTTAACAACTCAGTGGCCAGTTCTTGCAGATAGTAGATGGGCTGGTTGTGCTGGGCAATCACCACACCTCCAGACATAGTTGCTTGTCCAATGGCCGATTCTACCTCCTGGGAGAATGTTTCGCTGATAGAGACCATAAGCGGCAAGGCAACATCGCCGGGCACGATGAGGCAAACATCGTCTCCCCCCACGGTCAGAATCTCGAAGGGATGATAGTGGTCACAAGGGGAGAGGTGATAAGCCAGAGAGCGGAAAAGGGCCTTCTTCGTAGCCAGATTGAGTGCCTCAGAAAGGCGGCGAAACTCGGCCGGCGATTCCTGACTCAGCACGCGCTCCCCTAACCCGTCACCATCCAGATAGATGAAGCCTATGTAACCTTTGGCCCGACCCTGGGCGGTTTGACCAACTTGCTCTACATCTCGGGCGGGTGACAGGCGCGGCAACTGTTGAGGTTTAAGGCCACTTCCTTGCAAGTATTCTGATACCAGTTTTTCCTGTTGGAGGAAGTCCCTGAAATTTCGGACATAATGGGTTTTCCGCTTCCCCTGTTTCCGCTTCCTTTTACAGGGCCGGCAGAGGTAGGCAGGGGAACCTTCCGGTGTCCGGCAGCGCCACTCGGCGGGGCGCATCTCGCAGGATGAGCAGCGGCGCACCAAAGGTGGAACTTCCCAATGTGGACGGAGAACCTTTTCTCCTTTGGCACGCTTCAGTTCCTGTTGTGCCCTCCGCACAGCCCGCAAAAACGGGGTAGCTATGCAAGCCCGTGCATGGACCAAGCGACGAGCATGAGAATCACTGGCAACGGCGTTAGTAGCAGGTAATTTGGCTACTCCCTGTAAGGCCAGAGGAACGGTGACTACCGTAATCGTGGCCACTCCGGTGGCGCGAAGATACCATTCCTCCAACTGTCGTTGGAAATCCTGGCCCAAATGTGCTGGAACCACGCCCAGCAGCGAGCCGCCGTCGCTGTAAAACAGGCAACCAGCCAACCCCCGCGAGGCCCACAAGCGAGGAGAAAGTCGTGTATTCAGCAAGTCCAGCAGGCGACTGGCCCCGCGAATCTCTGGCAGTTTGACCGATTCAAAGACGTAGGTTTTCACTTGGTCGGTGTCTGCTGCCAGCAGCAGCACCGGTGGACAGGGGAACCGCCTTTCGAAGGTCAGCAGGTCTTCCTGTTCCCTTTCTTCGCCTGCTTGCTCGCCTGACCCGGCAACTAACACAGCCGCATACTGCCAACATAAGTGAAGGGTCTCCTTAGGCACCTCCTCCACCGATATTTGGGGATTAATATCCAACCATTCTGCCAGAACGCAGAGGGCAACTGCCTCTTGGTCCGGTCCCCTGGTCGGGGGCGCACAGTGACTTAATTGCTGCTTTAACTCCTGAGCACGTTGTTTATTCACCGTTCTTTCCTCCCACAGAGCTCTCAGGACCCTTAATCAGGGAAATCCCATACCTCCCCAACCCCATGACGCAACCTTTGCCCACATGTACCCATTCTCCTGCCACTAACAGGGGAAAAAAAGGGGTCAGGTCGCCGGCAAAAGTAATGGAGCCTACAAAGCCACCAATTTTCACCATTCGCTCCTGCCGATGAGAGTAGCGTCTCTGGGGCACCCACTCCAAATCCGCCCGGGCCGTCCTGATTTCCCCTGCTTGGGCAATCAGACCCCGAAAGTCCACCTCCCAAGCCGTCCCGCAGTGGAAATAACACAGCGAGGAGAGCCGCCGTAGCAGGGCCCGTATCAGATGATGAAACTCAATGCAAGGTACACTGTGCCCGGCGAACTTCAGTCGTGTCGGGGTTAAGAAGTGCAAGGTGAGATGATAGGGTGGGGAGGTATGAAGACGACAAGCGCGGGCGTGCAAATCGGCCGCCGTGAAGGCCACCTCGGCGTCGTGGAGAACCTCGTCTTCCGCGGCGTAAATCGGCACTATCCCTCCCTTGGGCCTTTCCGCAGTCACCGCTTCTACTTGGTACTTGACCCGTTGTTTCCCCAGACCTCGCTGGCCCAACTCCAAGAAGGCCAGGACAAAGTAAGGCAGGTATTCAATGGCCCGGCCGATGAGTACCAGGCCGAAAGAGAAGGACAGGGGATTAGGAAGGCGGCCGGCGAGTGGTGGTTCGAGGACGAAAGGGCGAGGCAGGGCAGTAAGTTTGCGTAGGACTTGGGCGTCAGCAGGGGGGGTGGTCTCGCAGAGATAAGTATAAGCACATTGACTATGCAGCAAGCAGCGGGAGCAATCCCTGTGCCTCACCACGCAAGTGACCCGCTTGAAAGCCCAGGCAAAGGCCCCTCGCAGCACACTGCCAGCCCAGCCATAGACCTCCCATGGCTGTTCCAACCTCAGCGTAAAACGGTAACGGGCCAAGCGAAACTCGGCCGGAAGAGCCACCATGCGGTAAACCTCTCCGGAAGTCCCTGACCCTAATTGATGCCCAGCCATGTTACCTCTCTCGCGCCAACTGGCCGAAGTTCTCCAAAATTCGCAAGCCTACCGTTTGGCTCTTCTCTGGATGGAACTGAAA
>DTZQ01000410.1 GCA_012961305.1 Armatimonadota bacterium
CTTCGCCGGCAAGCAGGTCATTCCTACCGAGGAAATGGTGCTCAAACTCCAAGCCGCTTTCCGCGCCCGTCAGAACCCGGACTTCGTGATTATTGCCCGTACTGATGCCCGTGAGGTGTACGGCTTGGACGAGGCCATCGCCCGCGCGCGCCGCTACGGGGAAGTGGGAGCGGATGTGGTGTTCATCGAAGCCCCTACTTCCGTGGCCGAGTTGGAGCGCATTGCCCGAGAGGTCGAATATCCCCTGTTCGTCAACATGCTCACCGGCGGCCAGACGCCCATTCTCTCCGTGCGCGAGTTGGAGGAGATGGGCTACAAAATTGTGGTCTGTCCCATTGCCAGCGTGCTGGTCACAGCCTACGCCGTGCGCGAACTGGCGGAGACCTTCCAGCGGGAGGGACGGGTGGACGTGCTGCAGTCCCAAATGTTCTCCTTCCCCGAAATAAAGCAACTGCTCGGCCTGGACCAATTTCTCTCCCTGCGGGAGCAACTAACAGGGGGACGTTGAGTTCGTAGGGGGGATGCACAGGAGGTTCTCATGCCCCGAGAATTGGTAGCCATTGCTCCGCGCACCCCGGTGCTGCGGGAGTATGAGGAGCCGGAGTTGCAGCCGCGGCAGGTGCGGGTGCGCAGCGAATTTAGTTCCCCCAAACACGGGACAGAACTGGGCCTTTACCGGGACACTTCGCCCTTCAGCCGACGGCGCTACGACCCCGAATGGCAGTTGTTCCTCTCCCGGGAGGAGCCGACCAGCGGCTTCCCTCTGCCTTTGGGCAACATGACGGTGGGCACGGTGGTGGAAGTCGGGCCCGAAGTGAGGCAGTTCCAGGTGGGTGACCGGGTCTTCGGCCACCTGCCCATTAGCGAAACTCACACCGTAGCCGAGGCCCGCTTGCATCCGATGCCCCCGGACATGACCCCGGAACAGGTGGTCTATTGGGACCCGGCGGAGTTTGCCCTGGGAGCCGTGCGGGACGCCAATGTGCGGCTGGGAGACCGGGTAGCAGTATTTGGCCTGGGAGCCATTGGTTTCATGGTCTTACAGATGAGCAAACTCTCCGGAGCGGAATGGGTGGTAGCCGTGGACCCCTTGCCCAACCGGCGGGAATTAGCCCTCCAGCACGGGGCGGACGAAGTCCTCGACCCAGCCGCGGTGGATGTGGGGTTGACCATCAAGCAGATGACCGGCAAGCGCGGAGTGGATGTAGCCATCGAAGCCAGCGGGTCGTATGCGGCCCTGCATGAGGCCATTCGTTGCCTGCACTTCGGCGGGTTGGTAGTACCTCTGGCCTTCTATCAGGGCGAAGCAACGGGCTTGCGGCTGGGGGAGGAATGGCACCTCAACCGCATCACCATGTGTTCCAGCCGCAGCATCAGCGACCCCAACCGCGACCATCCCCACTGGGATAGCCAGCGGATTAAAGAATGTGCTTTCCGCCTGCTGCGGGAGAAAAAACTGAGCGTCGCCGGGCTGATTGCCCCCATCGTGCCCCTCGACCAGGCAGCCGAGGCCTACCGCCTGATTGACGAGGCCCCCGAGCGGTGTGTGAAACTGGGCATTGTGTACCCGCAGCCTTAGCGGTCCCAGTGGCCCCACAAGTCTACCGGATGGTATCGGTCGTTCTCGAAGGGGATGAACTTATCTCCCTTAAACCATTTCACGTGTCCGTCCAGAAACAGGGCGTTAGCCCCCTCGTTGTGCCGGGGAGAAACACCATAGTAAGCCATGCCGAAGGGTGGGGCCGACGAATGATAGGGGCAATAAATGGCAAACCCAGGGGCAAAAGTAGGAACCCCAAGAGCGTTGCGGTTGGTGCTGTCGGCTAAAGCCACTACCTCC
>DTZQ01000411.1 GCA_012961305.1 Armatimonadota bacterium
GGGTTTACCAACCTCATTACCGGTCTGGGGGTAACCTGCCAGGGCACCATTATGCGAGTGGAGGACTTTGAGTTTACGGTGGACGTGCCCTGTAGCGGGCTGAAATCCATCATCTCCCTGACCGCCCTGGCGGCTTTAGTTACCTATTTCACGCCCACGGCGAACTGGAAGAAAGTTCTGCTTTTCGCCGCTTCAGTACCCGTAGCCGTGGCGGCCAATGTGGGACGAATTTTCGTCATCCTTTGTTTAGGAAAAGCCTTCGGTCAGAAGGTTGCTATGGGGTTTTTCCACGAGTTCTCTGGCCTGTTAGTATTTTTCTTGGCCGTGCTAATGATAGTCGGATTGGTGAACTTGACCACGCTGGGGGAGAAACCTGCTTCCCCAAGCAAACCTCCCTCGGAAAACGCTACTCCTTGCCTGGCAGCCTCATTCCGGCGGCTGGTAGGCATGGCGGCCGGACTGCTGTTAGCGGCCAACGGTCTGGCTTACGGGCTGGTTTTTCCCCTTCGCCGTCCTCCCCCCACGGCGGCCAATATCTCTGTTTTTCCCCTGTGCCTGGGCGAATGGATAGGGGAGGAGGAAGAGGTCCCCCAACTCTACTACCAGATGTTAGAGGCGGACCAAATCATACAGCGAACTTACCGTCGGGAAAATTCCCCCTCTAAGGTGCTGTCCAAAGTGGGCCTGCTGGCGGTGGTGGGGCGAGGACGACGGACTATTCACTCCCCAGTGGGATGTTACCGGGCAGCCGGGCAGCAGATTGTCCACTTGGAGGAGCGAACCTTTGCCCTCCCCGGCCGGAATCCTACCCGATGGTGTAAGTTATTAGTGCGCACCCGCGAGGGAGAGCGACTCTTGGCCCTGTTCACCTACACCGACGGACGAGTTACCACTCCCAGTTGGAGCCGCCAGCAGTTCTTAGCCGCGCTGCAAAGCCTCCGGCGTGACCCTCGGCCTTGGTTCCAAATCCACCTAACTGCCCCCATCCTCCAAGATGAGGAATCAGCCTTCGCCACTTTGCGCGAGTTCCTCACCCTCCTCTGGCCGTTCGTAGAAACAGCCACGGGCGCAAATTAACCACCCTGGTTTTACTCCACGAGCACCGGCCTGCCGGTTTCCATAGATTTGTTTGCGGCCACGGTGACCGCCAGCGTCTTCGCTCCGTCGGCGTAGGAGGATTTAATCCGTGCGGGGTCTTGGAAGCGAACGGCCTGAATGAAGGCTCGGTCTTCCACTACAAAGATGTCCGGCTCGCCGGGGATTTCTTTGGGTTTCCGGCCCGCTTGTAGCAGGTGTAAGGAGTGCTCCCAGCCGGTAAAAATCGCTGTGGTCCGGCTGGCGTAAATGTTCAGGCTCACTCCCCCGCCGCCGGCATTGGTCGAACAGGAGGCCCATAAGTTGGCCACTGCCCCATTGGCCAGGCGGATGTTCACTACGCTGGCATCCTCAATGCTGTAGTTTTCCGGCGTATCTTGGTTAAACCCCCGCGCGGCGTAGGCCTGCACTTCTACCGCCTCTCCACAGAGATAGCGCACTAAGTCTACCGTGTGGGTAACCTGCTCCAAAAACTGCCCGCCACTCAGGTCCTTCTGCACCCACCACTGCCAGATGCCCACTCCCGGGCGAGGGCGGGGAGTGCCCCCAATCCATCCCCCTAACACCAAAACGGGCGGGTCGTCGGCCAACAACTCTTTGACCCTTTGAACCCCTTTTCGATAGCGGTTCATGTAGCCTACGCTGGTTAACAGGCCCTTCTCCTCCACCGCCGCGGCGATTTCCCTCGCCTGTTCCAAGTAGAGGTTGACCGGCTTCTCCACAAAGAAGGGAATGCCCCGTTCAATGGCCTCAAACTCAGCACCGTGGGCGAAGGGCGGGAGGCAGAAGTAAACGGCGTCCAGTTCCACGGTGGCGAACATATCCTTCGCTTCCGCGAAGACCTGGGCCTTCTTCGTGCCGTACAGGGCAGCCATCTCCTGGGCCCGCTCTACCCGGGGGTCGCAGAAAGCCACCAACGCCGCCCGCGAATAGTTGGCCAATCCCTTCATGTGCGCTTCGGCAATGCCGCCACATCCTACAAAGCCAATACGCGTTCTGGCAGCCATACATTAACTCCTCTCAGGCTCGAAAATGCCCCGACGGTGCGTCGGGTAAGTACAGGTTTGGTCGCCCGGCGGGGAATTCCTTCTCCCGCCAAAAAGAAACGCCTCCCAGGAGTGACCTGCGAGGCGTTTTCGTACTCCCCGGGGCAGACTCGAACTGCCAACCTAGTGGTTAACAGCCACCCGCTCTGCCAATTGAGCTACCCCGGATAGCCAATATATGATTATATTACTCTGATTTTAGA
>DTZQ01000412.1 GCA_012961305.1 Armatimonadota bacterium
AGGAAGCGGGAATATCAGCCTCCGGCTGAGTAGTCACCTTTTTACAAACGGGTATTAAAACTTAGGGACGCGACGAAATGAGGGAATAAAGGAGCGCCATGGGCAAGCAACGAACTAGGTTAATACTGATAGCCCTGGCGGGATTCACGGCAGGTTGGTGGTTCTGGGAACGGAGGGAGGAACCTCTTACTCCCGAAGAGCAAGTGCGCCAGGTAATCCTGGAGGGTGAGCATGCGCTGGAGCGGGAGGATGTGCGGGGCTGTATGAGACTGATATCTCGCGATTACCGGGATGGAGTATTTACCTACTTCGATGTGCAGCGGGGATTACTGCACGCCTTTCGGGAGGCGGACAACGTTGACCTCACCATTCGTCAGGTGCGAGTTCAATTCTCCTCCGACCATCAAGAAGCCCAAGCGAGCATGAGGGTAAATATTACTGCAACCACCTTGACCGGACCGCGCCGGTACGACGACCTGCCGGTCACGGTGGATTTGCAGCGCGAGGGGCGACGCTGGAAGGTTACGCGCGTGGTCGGGTGGGTGGATATTACGGAGTAAAATAAAAAGCCCCCGGGGAGTGACCCAGGGGCAAAATTTCTGGCCCAACCGGCCCGTTCTTTAGAATCCGAGACCTACGTAGACCCGCGCGAGTTGCAGGTCATCGCCGGGCCCCGCTCCGTCCTTCTGGAAGCCGTAGGACAGGTTGAGGTAGGAGCGAGCAGACAACTGGCGCGTCAGGGTCACCAGGGTCACCGGCTCCGGGTCACCTGGCCCTGTGCTGGCCTCCGTATCATAGTAGCGGATGTCAATGGGAACGCCAGCAATCCGCAGGCCCACGGTTATCTCGTAGCCCTTGCTGTTGGTGGCCAGGAACAGCGGCCGGTCGAACACGGCGTTCTCTGGCACCAGGATGTAGGGGATTTCCACGATGGAAGTGCGCGGGGCGAAGTTCTGCTCCACTTTCCCGTAGCAGGCCCCGATGCTCAGGGTGCTATCCGGCCCCCCAATGAGATAGGGGATAGCCACCATGAACGCCGTGTCATCGCCGGGCGGTTCTACGCCCGCGGTGGTCTCCGTCAAGGTGGCATATTCGGCCTTCACCTCTCGATTGAGGATTTCCAGGCCCACATCCACGCTCCAGCCTTTGGCCTCTCCTGCACCGGTGTTCATGTAGTTGACCCCTACGTCCAGGAAGCCAAAGAGGTCATCCAGGGCCCCGCGCACGACGAACATGCCGTCTCGGGCATTCCCCGGCACGATGGTTTGGGCCTCTACCGAACCACCCTGCAAGACCGCCGTCAATTTCAGAGAGCCAATGGACCGGCCTATGCTGAGACCGGGCAAAGCCACCGGCGTGTAGTACAACAGACCGCTGCCCAGGGCTAAGACCGGATACCGCTTGTACTCCGGCAGGGCTGGGGCCACTTCGGCCGGCTCTTCCTGGAACAGTTGGCCGGCGTAATGACGGCCGAAGACCCAGTCGAATCCCCAGCGACGAGTCCGCAGCCAGCCCTCGTCAATGCCGTGCCGGTTGGCTCCCCGAC
>DTZQ01000413.1 GCA_012961305.1 Armatimonadota bacterium
AGCACCGGGCAGGCCTCGATGAGTGCATCCGCACGGCGGCGCTCTTCGTTCAGGTCACGGTGGACGCGACGGCGCCCGCCATCGGCCGAGGCGGTGGTCAGTTCTTCCCCTCCGGTACCGGGCTGGTAGCCCGGCCCATCCGCGCTCAGCAGGGATATAGACTGTTCCCACAGGTTTAGCCATTTTTCCTCTTCCTCCCTATCCCCCAACCCACCCACACCCCTATGAGGATTAGGTGAGGGGGCGCTTGCGCGCCCCCGGCCTGTCTACCTAGCCGCCACGCTCAGGATTATGTGTAGAGCTTCACGTGGCACTTCTCGTTCTTGACCACCCAACCTAGCTCGCCTAAGACGCGGCGCCGTGTGTGGTCAACACCAGGAATGGTGGCGTCGAACTCGCCCAGCTCGCGGCCCCGCAGCCAGGTGGACATAACGTATTCGCTGTTGATGAGCCATACCAGGTTATCGCCGAGCAGGTGGTCAAGCACAATGTCTAGAACACCGAAGTCGAACTCCAACCTGGTAATGGTTCCGCCTGCGATTCTCTCAGCCCGGTCGCTGCGCACGGGGCGATATTGTGCGGTGGAGGGGTCGCCCTGATACACGAACTCCGCAGTGAGGGCCTGCTTGTTGGTGGAGTTCATTATCAAGGTGTCGGGTTGGTGCGCCGCCCCCACGCGGTCATACGCGTTTTTGAACGCGTCCCTGATGTCGGTGTATAGCACCTGGCCGGTTCCCCAGTCGTCGGCGTCGGTGACGAACTGGTCGAGGCCCCCGGTGGTTCTGGCTGTGGTGTTATCGCTGGGCAGATACCTCTTGCCGTGGAGGAGCGACAGCTCCATTAAGATTTTCATCTCCCTCATTCGCTTGTCCATCCGGTAGTTGAGGACGTCCTCAACTCCGTATTCCCGCATAGCTGCCTCGCTACCGGTAATCTCCACGACATCAGAGAAGATTTGCACCGTATTCCAGGGCTGCGTCGTCACGACTTGTCGGGCGACGCCGGGGCTGGAGCCTTCGACCCTGGCGATACCGACCATCTTGACCTCAGTGTCGTTGGCGTGGGTGGCTGCGGTTGTTCCGGCATAACCCCGCACAACGTGCAACTCGTTGTTAGAGGGGTCAATGCCAGTCACCCACATCAGTTCGTCCTCGACCTTGAGAATAGCGCCGAGGACGAAGTAGGCGGCGTGGTCAACGGCAAAGGTAGTGTCAGTGGAGCCAATGCCGTTGGTCTCGTTGATGGCGTCTTTATACGGTATCAACTCGTCTTCTAACCACTCGAATTTAGTATTGGTCACCGGCCCCTCGGGGTAGGAGCCGAACCCAACGATGTCGAGTGTGGGAGTTTCCTCGCGGGCAATGAGGGAGATAACGTTTTCCAGGGCGCGAACCTTCACTAGCGCGCCGGTATACGTTGTTTCCCTTCCGACTTTTGTT
Organism: Armatimonadota bacterium; assembly: GCA_012961305.1. Taxonomy (GTDB): domain Bacteria; phylum Armatimonadota; class UBA10988; order UBA10988; family DTZQ01; genus DTZQ01. The sequence continues at coordinate 1,440 of DTZQ01000413.1, forward strand.
GTAGCCATTGCTCGCTATCAGACTTTGGACTTGCGGGGCGTTTGCCCTCGGCGCTCCCGCTCAAGCTCGGCTTGAGCCTGGAGCACAGCGCGTCCCCACATTGACCGCCGCCACCCCTTCTCCTCCATTATTTTCTTGGCGCGAGCTTCTAGCTCTTTCAGGGTTGGGGGGTGGGAGGGCACAGCGGTCGCGCCCGTAGCGGGTGCAAGCGTCTGGTGAGCTATGGCCTTGTCCTTTTCGGGCTTTTCCTCCTTCGTCTCAGGCGAAGGTGCCCCTGCCTTTTTGCTCTGCTGAGCCAGGTAGTCCAAGGCTTGGGCCACCATATCGGGGCCTGTCTCCGCGCCTTGTAGAGCGCTCTCAGGCACCCCATATTGGCTGGCTAAGTGGCGGCGAAGCTGCGCCAATTGCTCTTTTTGGCGATAGACCTCCAGCTCCGCCTCCAGGCGGCGACGGTCTATTTCCTCCCGCCGCTCAGGCGGAAGTAGCAGCTCGACCTGCTTGCGGAGAGTCGCCAGCTCCCGCGCAAGGTCGCCGCGCAGTTTCTCCAGCTCACTCAGCGCTTTATCTCGGTCAGATTGTAGTTGCGAACGCAAGCGCTCCAGGTCTGCCACCTGTTTCCGCAACTTCTCCACTTCTTCGCGGGCACTCCCAGCGGGCTGCTCCTCCGGCCCGGTGGAAGGTTCGGTGGCCTCTGAAGTTTGCGTTTGCTCCTCCGCCCTTTCTTTGACTTCTTCCATTTTATAACCTCGGACGCGGCACGCCCCTTGCTACCGCGCCTGCGCCGCGTGCGCGGCGGCGCGTTACCGTGGGGCGTGGTAGAGGCAACCTGGGCCGACGCGGCGCACGGAAGGTGCGGCCAAAACGCAGCCACCAGCCGCGCAGCCAGTCGAGCCAAGCCTCAAAGGACATTCCGTAACCGTATTTGTGATAGAGGGCCTCCAACGCCGCCCGCATCTTAGCCGTCATTTTGCGGCGGCCAGACCAGTA
>DTZQ01000414.1 GCA_012961305.1 Armatimonadota bacterium
CCTGTCTGCCTCGCCAGCCGCTCCCGCCAGGCTCCCACCGCTTGGCCCAGTTCGCGGTAGCCGACACCCCGTCGGGTGGGGTCTATTCGCACCAGCCGCTCGCTGGGGAACAAATGATGCAGCAGCGGGAAACTGCGGGCTAAAAGGGACAGGCCGACCATGAGCACCAGACTCACCACCGCCCAGCGTCTCCTGCCCGGCCGCGTTCCCTCGCCGCGAGCCCAGGCCCGTCCGGCCAGAACCATCGCCCCCACGTAGGCCATGGCCGGCCAGTTCTGCTCCACCTTGCTTTGGGCCGCCTTCAACAGGAAGAAGCCGAAAAGGGCCAGGAAACTCCAGCCCAGCAGTTTCTCCGCTGCGGAAGCCTCAGCACGCACCGCCCGAAGGCTCACGCGAGTCAAATAGAGAAACACGAAAGGGGTCAGCAGCAGTATTTGCGCCGTCAGGAATTCGGGCACGAAGAACCGCCAACCTCTGCCCTGTCCTGCTAAGCGGGCCACATGCCGCACGGTGGGCCAGTCGTGTTGGGCGTTCCAAATGAGCACTGGTGCGGCCAGCAGCAGGGCGACCAGAGCCGCTCCGTAGGTGCTCGGTCGGCGCAGCCAGAGGGTCAGCCGTCGCTCCTGCACCAGGGTAAACAACAGCGGCAGGAGCAGAAGCAACATAGAGTATTTGGCCAGGAACCCCAGCCCCAGGGCTACGCCGGCCCCTATTATCCACCAGTCGGCCCCCTCCTCCTGCAGAACTCGCGCCAGGGCGTACAGGGCCGCCGTCCAGCAGGCGATGAAAGGTACATCGGTGGTCATCAACACCTGTCCGACGCTGAACAAGGGGTTGAGCAGCAACAGGCTAAAGGTCGTCAAAAGGGCAGGTTGACTCTGTCCAGAAGCGGGGCTTCTGGACTCCAAAAGCACGAGGCGACTGACAAAAAAGGCCACCACTGCCGTCAGCAGCACCGCGCCCAGGCGCACACCCCAGGGGGTAGGGCCGGTAAAGCGGGTAAAGAGGGCAATGAGCCAGGCTATTAGGGGCCCTTTGGAGTAGTAACTCCATTGCAGGTGCCGCGACCAGTCCCAGTACTGGGCCTCGTCGGGGAACAGGTCGAAGGGGGTGAGGAAGAGGTAAGCGAGGTTGAAAACGGTCACTCCGCCTAACAGCCACCAGGCTGGCTGTTGCCACCAGGGACGCTGAACCTGACCCTCATTTCCCATCGTCCGTATCTTCCGTTAGCCGTCCTTTCCCCCGCCGGCTGAGTGCATGTCCGGCGGCGAGAATGCCTGCGGCCGAGAGCACTCCTACCACCTGGCCGCCCAACACGTCTAAGGGGTAGTGGACGCCCACGTAGATGCGCGAATAGCCGACCAGCAGCGCCAGAGCCACAAAAAGCCAGGCCCAGCGGCGGTAATAGTAGCCAAACACCGTCGCCAGACCTAAGGAGTTGGCAGCGTGGGAGGAGGGAAAGGAATAGGAAGAGGAACAACCGACCAACAGGTGCACCTGGGGGAGCACATGGCAGGGCCGCAAGCGGGCCACCCAGGGTTTGAGGATGTGACTGGTAAGGGTTTCGCTGAGGGCTACGGTAAGCAGGGCCAGCAGCACCACCCGCCGACCCTGCTTTCCGCCCCAACCGCACAAGCCAACGACCACCAACGCCAGCGGGATTTTCCAGTGGTCAAAGTCGGTGATGAAGGGCATGAGCACGTCAAACAGGCGATTTTGACCCGTTTGGTTGAGGAGTTCAAACAGCGCCCGGTCCCAAGCCAACATACCTGCCCGTCCTTTTTCAGCCTTTCATGACGGCCAACGGTGTCAGGCGGGCGACGCGCTTAGCCAGCCCTGCATTGTGCACTACCCGCACCACTTCGCTCACGTCCTTGTAGGCTTCGGGCCTTTCCTCGGTCAATCCATCGCGAGTGGCGCTGCGGGCGATGATGCCTTGGGCCTCCAGTTGGTTCCGCACCTGCTTGGGCGAAATGCCCCGCTTAGCCGCGTGGCGGCTCATCACCCGGCCGGCGCCATGGCAGACCGAGCCGAAGGTCTCCCGCATGGCCTGCTCCGTGCCCACCAGCACGTAGGAACAGGTGCCCATGCTGCCCGGAATCAGTACCGGTTGGCCAATTTCCTTATAGAGTTCCGGCACGTCGGGATGGTGGGCCGGGAAAGCGCGGGTTGCGCCCTTGCGGTGCACAATTACCGTGCGTTTTTCGCCGTCTACCTCGTGTTCTTCGATTTTGGCGATGTTGTGGGTCACGTCGTAAACGATGTGCAGTTCGCCGGTTCCCACCACGCGCTGGAAGGCCTCGCGGGTCCAATGAGTGATGCACTGGCGGTTGGCGTAGGCGAAGTTGGCCGCCGCGCACATAGCCCGAAAGTAGTTCCGGCCCTCCGGGGTATCAATGGGGATGCAGGCCAACTGGCGGTCGGGCACTTGAATGTGGTACTTCTTCATCCCCCCCTTCATGATTTCCAAGTAGTCCGTGGCTACCTGATGCCCCAGCCCCCGCGAGCCCGTGTGGATGAGGACCACTATTTGCCCTGCGTGCAGGCCCAGGACCTGGGCCAGGGCCTCCTCGTAAACCTCATCCACGTACTGGATTTCCAAGAAGTGGTTGCCGGAGCCCAGGGTGCCCAACTGGTCTCGGCCGCGCTGCTTGGCCCGGTCGCTTACGACCTGGGCCCGGGCCTCCTCCATCCGACCGCACTCTTCTAAGCGCGGGATGTCCTCTTCCCAGCCGTAGCCATTCCGCACGGCCCACTGGGCGCCCTGTTCCAACACCTGATTGAGTTCGGAGCGGGAAAGGCGAATGCGGCCCCCCTTGCCCGTACCGCTGGGAATGTCCCGGAACAGTTGGTCCAACAGGGGCTTGAGCCGGTTCTGTATTTCCTCCCGCTCCAGCGGCGTGGTCAGCAGGCGGACGCCGCAGTTGCTAACCAGGAAACCCTCGGCCACGAAGTTGTGGCTGGGATGGGCTACGGTGAAGTCGTACACCGGACCAATGTAATCCCACCGCTCCTTGGCTGCGATTTCGTCCCACACCAGGCCCGATCGACCCAAGCCCTCCGTAGCCTCGGTGGCAAACTCCGCGAAGGAGGGAAACTCGGCCAAAATACGGGGGTTAGTCCTGCGCTGGCCGTAGAGGGTGCGCTCCACAAAGCGCAAATTGACCGCCGGCTGCTCCAACTGCTCGTAGATAACCACCGCGCTGCCCCCCGTAGCCTCCCGAATAGTACGGATTTCCACTTCTGTGGCCGCCCGTTCCTTGGCCCGCAAGTAGTGTACGGCCACATGGGCCCAAAAGGCCTTCTCCCGATGGTACTCGAAGCCCACCCGGCTCCACAGGCGAATGAGGTTGTCCGTTTTGTTGCTGATAGGCAGCCGCAGGCAGTAGGACACACTGCCCTCGGGATTGGGGCGTGAAACCGGTTGGCTGATGGCGCCGGTTTCCACGCCAAAGTGGGCCAGCAGTTCCGCTACTTCCTCCAAAAAGGCCCGCCCACTGGCGACGAACCCGTCCTGCTTGTTGAGGGACAGGGCCGGGGCGTAAAAGTCGCTCTGGTGTCCCGTAGGGACCTCAGGGATGTTCATCCCCGCGCCAAAAAGGGCCGCCAGGTACAGCCGCTGCTGCCAGCGCGGGGCCCCTTTCAGCCAGGTCGGCAGGTGGAAATCCTGCTTGGCCTTGGAACCCAGGGGCGCACCCAGGGCTATCATCAGCACAGCGAAGGCACTTCCCGTCACCCGAAAACTGGTTTCGCAGGTGGCGCAATGCACCTCGCCATAGTCCGTGGGAATCACATGCTGGCGCTCGCGGGGGTAAACCTTCGAGGGGGTGAACCCAACTGCCCTAACGTCTGCCCGCATCTGCTCCAAATCCTCCGGCCGCCCATAGAACCGGCAGACCCCCTTTCCATGCCCGTTGAGGAAGTAAATGGTGCCGTCTCCCGTGAGATAGGCCAACAATTTGATGAGGTAGGGCAGTTGCGGCGAA
>DTZQ01000415.1 GCA_012961305.1 Armatimonadota bacterium
AGCCTTCTGGCCCAGAGTTCAAACTCGGGGCTACTTTACTAAACCAACGGAAGTTGGTTAAGTCGGTTCCAAACCGACGGGGTAACGGTAGCCCAAGATATCAATCTTGGGTAGGTCTCAGCCGAAACGTTGACGTTTTGGCCAATTAGGAACTTCTGCAACTTTGTGCTAAGTTAAGCCCATGAAGCGCGAAATTTCGGACTCCGAAGCAGAATGGCTCGTTCCCCAGACCTTCCGCCAACGGGGAGCAGAAGCCTGCAGACAGCCGGTATGGGCCCTTGTAGAGTGCATTGCAGGATGGACGTTAGGGCTGGCCGGCTTGTATCTGGCCGGAAGATGGCCCTTTGGTCCCTGGGGGGCAGGGGGACCAGCGGTTCTGGTGGCGGTGGTCGGTTGGGGCCTGGCGAGCGTGGGGAGAGTCCGATGGCAGTGGCGACGGCAGCGCCTGGCGCTGCAGGTAGATGCCGAGGGGGTGCATGAACTATTCCGGGGCCGTCGCCAGACTTATCCCTGGAGTGAAGTAACCTCCTTCGAGGAGGCCGCAGAACCGGAAGGGCCCGTATTTACTTTGCGTACCCGAAAGGGTTCTCTCACCTTCGACTCAACCGTACACGACTGGCGCGAACTGGCGGCCCTGATTCGGGCCCAGTTGGGGTTAGTACCTCGGAAGGCTTCCCTTCCTCGACCACCCACAGCCGAACAGGTCGCCGCCTGGCTCGGAATGGCCCCGGCGGAACTGCCAGCCACTTTCCACTACGAGGGCACCATCGGCTGTGGCATGGTGTTCTTAGGATTCATGGGCTTTCTAATGGCGGGAGTGCTGGGGACAGTGGCCGTTTTGGAACCGGACCCTGTCCTGCGTCTCTGTGCGTTTCTCTTGGTGCCCCTGGCCTTTTTGCCCTTTGCCCTGCTGACTGTTTCCCGCGGGCTGGTCCATCTCCTGCGGGGAGTGGGAAGTTGTTTGCAGGTGGAGGCGAAGGGCCTGACCGAAATAGAGTGGTGGGGACGAAAGCGATTTTTGCCCTGGGAAGAGGTGTTCGACCTGCGGGAAACGGGTGACCCCCGGCCCAGCAAGCAGCCTCGCACCAGCGAATGGCGAGTTCGCGGGCGCCGGATGGACCTCATCCTCGCGCCGGAACTCATGGACCAGCAGCGTTTGGTGGCCCTCATCCAGCGCGTTCTGGCCGCTCGAGGCCCGGAGGCCCCCCGCCATCCCAGTCCCACTGGTGTACCAACCGCGGCCCTCTCCCGCGCCCAGTCGAAACCAGCGCCTCAGCCCAGCGCCGCCGCCCTCAGTCCGGCAGCCCCACCGGAGGGAAAGAAAGAACGGCTGACCGCACCGGTGGGGCAGGAAGAAAGGGAGCAGTTGGCGAAAAATGGCCCGCCTTGAGGCCAGGGACGCAATTACTCACCTTCCTGTGCCGCAGAGGAATGGGGCACGCAGTTACTCTGCCTTTAACCTACCTCTACCGGCTGCCCGGTGCGGGCGGATTCCTCCATGGCCAGAACGATTTTGGTGGCCTGCAGGCCATCTTCCCCAGTAATCAGCGGTTCGCGGTCGTGAAGGACGCAGTCCACGAAGTGGTTAATGCTTTCAATGGCGAAACCCGTGGGCTTGCCATACACTTCGGGGAAGACAATAACGTCGGGATAAGTGGCTTCCTCCGGAGTGTACTTCTGCACCATGCGGTGATGGCTGGGGTCAGCATACATAGTTCCCTTGGTAGCGACGAGTTCGCACTTGAAATCGAACACTACTGGAGCCGTCTCCGCCACCACCCAGCAGTTTTCCACCTGGGCCGTTGCCCCGTTCGTCAGTTCCAAGGTGGTCTGGAAGAAGTCGGGGGTGTCCAGACCTCGTTGTTTGAGCACTACCGAGCGGGAGACGGCATATACTCGTCGCACCTCAGCCCCGCTCAGCCAGCGAATCAAATCGAAAGCATGGCTGCCCAGGAACCAACCAACGGTGGACTGACCGCCCCAACTGAGCATTTGGGTGGGCACGAAAATGGTGTCGTTGAGCCGCACGTAAAACATGAGCGGCTCGCCCAACTCTCCCTCCTCCAAGGCTCGTTTCATTTTCAGAAAAGGCGGGTTGAAACGGTTATGGAAATCCACCATTAACTTCACTCCCGCCTGCCGGGCGGCCTCAATGATGGCCTCACAATCCTCCAGCGTGGTGGCCAGGGGTTTCTCGCAGAGGACGTGCTTGCCCGCTTGGGCGGCGGCTACGGCAATTTCCCGATGGGCGAAATCGGGGGTGACGACCGAAACCGCCTGAATGTCTTCCCGTTCCACCACCTCGCGGTAATCGGTGGTCCAACCTTGGGCCCCGTACTGGACAGCAATTTCTCGGGCCCGCTGTTCATTCAAATCACACACCAGAGTCAGTTCAACTTCCGGGCGATAGGCATAAGTGGCCGCATGCCGCTCGCCCCAGGTGCCTACTCCAACGACACCAAAACCTACTGCTGCCATGTCTTTTACCTCCGTTTCCCCAAGCAGTTACACGAATCATGGTTTTGACCATCAAGGTTCGGTAATTATCTTGACAAAGTTAAATTCGCCGCTTAGTTGGGCCCTCACGCTCCCGCCGGGCAGACCTGCCCCAGATGGAAATCTTAGGCTACGGTCGCCAAGTCGGTGGAAAACCGACTTAACCAACCTCAGTTGGTTTGGTAAAGGTGGCCCAGAGTTTGAACTCTGGGCGAGAAGGCTGGCTTTCCTTTCCCCAAACCAACCTAAGCCCG
>DTZQ01000416.1 GCA_012961305.1 Armatimonadota bacterium
TATGGCTTGCCCATCATCTTCTCGGAGGTAGGGGTTCCAGGCATCATGAAAGGCAGAGAACAATTTGACAAGCAGGCCGATTGGGCGGAGACGTTCTTCCGTTTCTGTCATGACGATAAGGATGTGATAGGGGCAACGTGGTACTTTGTGCGCGATAACTCTTTCATGCCCTACGCTGGTCTGGTGAATGACGATTATACACTTCGGCCGGTCGCCGAACGTTTGATAGCCCTGGCCAACGAATGGAATCCAACCGTGACACACCAGGCTCAACGCGGATACCTTGATTTGGATGCGGGGCGATATGACTTGATTGTGAACGAGCAGGTATATCGGGTATCGGTGCGCGAGGGCAAAGTGATTTCGTTGCCCCCTTGAGCGTTGTCATAGCACCTGGACTGGGATTTCACCCTGCCGGGAACCTAAAACTTTGATGGATGTTGGAGGAGTGAACATGAACCAACACCTTCGGGCGATCAGGTTAACGCTCTGGAGATGGAAACTTAGAGCAAGGGGATTCACATCACCATTATTGGCTCAAGGAGCCGTTGATGAAATCATTAGGGCGGGTAAGGAAAGGTCACTGCGTTATCGAGCGTTCACCTGCATTGAGTTGTTGGTGAGCATTGTGATGGTCGTGATGTTGGCTGGCTCTTTGGTTTCAGCCGAGCCTATGTTTAAGCCTGGCATTTCAAGGGAAGAGACGAGTTTGCTTACACCCGCTCAAGGGTTAAGCCATTCCCACCGGCGATTGAATCTATGGGCCGGATTTCCCAGGGTAGACGCTTCTTCGCCCTCGGAGGCAGAGATTCTACGGGGAGCCGCCGCGCGAATAGAAAAATACCGCAAAGGCGATGCGATGATTCGCGTGGTCAATCGCGAAGGAGAGCCCGCGCGCGGGGTGACGGTGAAGGTGAAGCAGACCAGACACGCCTTTCTGTTCGGCGCCGGGGTGCAACCTACTGAGGAATTCGAAGCCCTGTTCAACTATGCCTGGTTGTCGCTCCATCCCACTGGACTATCCCCGTATCCGGGGGGCTGGGATGGGCATATCCGCCGTCTGGCCAACTGGTGCCGCGAGAACGGAATCGTGGTGAAAGGGCATCCGCTAATCTGGCATGGATTGAATCCAGGCTCACTGGCGAGCGTCTCTGAGCGTCGTATCGAAGCCACCCTCAAGGCAAGGGTCCAAAATTTCATTGGTCGCTATCGTGGTCTTATTGACCGCTGGGATGTGGCCAATGAATTTCTGCGATTGCCGGAAGGCAACCATCCTGTGGTCCGATGGGTCAGACGGTTGGGAGCCAGCCGCGCTGTAGCGAAGATTCTGCTCTGGGCTAAAGAAGCGAATCCCGACGGCTATTTCACCTACGACGAATGGTACACCGGCCCGGCATATGAGGCACTGGTGAGATTCTTGCGCGGGCATCGCTACCCTCTGCATGGCATTGTGATTCAGAGCCATATGCACAGGGGGGAGTGGCCTATTCGGAAGGTGTGGGAGGTATGCGAGAGATATGGTGCTCTCGGGGTGCCAGTGCACTTCGATGAACTCACTGTGCTCAGCGGACCGCATAAAACCGATGATGACTGGCACACCTTTCGTCCTAACTGGCACACCACTCCTGAAGGGGAAAAAAGGCAAGCGGAGTATTTAGAAAAGTTCTACCGAGTCGCATTCAGCCATCCTGCCGTGGCCTCCATTTGCATATGGGACTTCACAGACGCCAATCCTGCACGCTGGATGGGTGCTCCAGCGGGCCTGCTGCGGGAAGATAGAAGCCCCAAGCCGGCTTATTACCGACTCCGTAGACTGATAAGGGAGGAATGGTGGACTGAGGTACAGGGTCCAACCGATGCTCAGGGACGGTTCAAGTTCCGAGGGTTCTACGGCGATTATCAGGTCCAAGTGATTGGCAGAAGGACAGCGCCAGTAACCAAGAGGTTTCATCTGGGAAAGGGACCCACGACCATCATCGAGATTGTTCTGCCTCCCGAAAAAGTGGCGGTGCTCGTCCAAAAGGCTCTGGCGGCAAAGCGTAGAGGGCTTTTCCGAGAGGCCGAACAGAGGTTGAGGGAGGCACTTCGGCTGAACCCTGAGAATGTTGAGGCCCATTGGGTTCTGGCCTGGACTTTAGCATTGGAAGGACAATATGTCCAGGCGATAAGGCATTTTGAATTGGTGAAGCGCCTCTCCCCCGTGATGAGCGAACGATATAAGGAAGCGACGGCGGCCATAGCAAGGCTGAGAGCCAAAGTGCATGTAAAGGTGGGAACGACGGAATCGAAAGATGTCCATGGTTCTTCTCAGACCTCGTCTCCCACCACGCCCAGACCGCTGACTGCTCCGCCGCGTGAGTTACGGGGTTCTCCGGTTCGGTTAGAGCGGAACAACGAGGGCGGCGTGGCCCATTATTTAGTAACCGTGGACCTTCGTCATCCAGCCGTCCGTTTCGATGTGCTGACCGCTCGAGGGATGCCCCGGGCGCGGGAGTCTTTTACAAGCATTCTGGCGCGGGCTGCGAAGCCGGTAGCCGTAGCGGTGGCTGGGACGTTCTTTGACAAATACACTAACCGACCCATTGGCGACCTGGTGCGCAACGGGAGACTCATCCACTTCGGAGGGATGGGGACGGCTTTGGCCATCACAGCGGACAACGCGGTCCGGTTCATTGACTGCAAGTGGGGTCGCCATATGGACTGGAGGGGTTACCAAACCGTCATTGCTTGCGGTCCCCGTCTGGTGCGAGATGGCAGGATAGACTTACATCCGTCTCGGGAAGGGTTCAAGGACCCTCACGTTTTGGGAAGGGGATGCCGCACCGCCGTGGGGATGACAGCCGACGACTATCTGCTTCTCGTGTGTGTACCTACAGCCATCACGCTGCGGCAGTTGGCGGGGATAATGCTCAAGCACAGGGCTGCGCAGGCCATGAACCTCGATGGAGGGGCCTCAACCTGCCTCTACTATCGCGGGAAGACCATCATCGCGCCCGGTCGTCAACTCACCAACTTGTTCGTGGTCTATGTAACGACGGAATAGCCCTTATGGGTGTTTAGGAAACCGTCCCTATGAGGAAAACGGAGGAGGAAGGAAATAGAAAGCATCTACAAGGGTAACTACTCAGCCGGTTCAACATGATTGACCGGAATGAAAATACCGGTTAAAATTATGGTGGTGAATTGAGA
>DTZQ01000417.1 GCA_012961305.1 Armatimonadota bacterium
GAGTTTGAACTCTGGGCCAGAAGGCTGGATTTCTTTTCCCCAAACCAACTTAAGCCCGGCGGGATTAAAGTTAACCTGGTCAAGGTATTACAGAGAGCCTTCTACTCCTCGGGCCGGTCGTGGCCACCAGTTAGGGGCACGAAGGCTACTGGCAGGATGTTTCGAGTGCGGATTTTGCCGTCGGGCCGTTTCTCCACCAACATCAGGTTCTGCACTTGAAAGGGGTTGCCGACCGGAATGGCCATTTTGCCCCCCGGCTTGAGTTGTTTCACCAGCGGGGGTGGGATGTGGCTGGCGGCCGCGGTGACAATGATGGCGTCGAAGGGGGCATGTTCCGGCCAGCCGTAGTAGCCGTCGCCGACTTTGACGGTGACGTTAGTGTAGCCCAACCGCCGCAGCCGGGCCCGGGCGCTCAGGCCCAACGGCTTGATGATTTCGATGGTGTACACATGTTTGACGATTTCTGCTAACACCGCTGCCTGGTAACCAGAACCCGTGCCGACCTCCAAGACGATGTCGTCCTTATCCACGTCCAGCAGGTCGGTCATCAGGCCCACGATGTAGGGCTGGGAAATGGTCTGCCCGTAGCCGATGGGCAAGGGCCAGTTTTCGTAGGCCCGCTTCTCCTGTCCGGGAACGAACTTGTGGCGGGGCACCTTGCGCATGGCCCGCAGCACGGCTTGGTCCTTAATGCCCTCTGCCTCGAGGGCCCGGGCTACCATTTGCAGCCGCCGCTGGCGGTACACCTCCTCTGAGGTGGCCGCCAGGACACTAACGCTGGTTCCCACCAAAAGCATCCATTGCACTAAGTTTAGCCTTGCCTCCCACCGCTGCATAGTTCCTCCTCCTGTTTACCATTCTACCTCCACGACCAGCGTCTCTCCCTCCCGATTGCGCTGGCCGCGATAGCCATATTCTACGAAACCGATGGCCGCCGCCCGTACTTCCTCCAACCGCTTCTGAAGGGCCTCCGTAGCCTGGTCGGGCGTGGTTGCCTGGCCGGGGGGCATCACATAGACCGCATAGAGGGTGGATTCCACCCAATCCCCCGGTCGGTTGAGAATCTCCACGATGAGCCGGTCCGGGGGGAAGTCGGCCCGGCGCAGGCCGGGGAAGACGAAAGCCCGTGCGCAGCGGTTGCCGCTTTCGCCCGGCGGGGCGAGTTCGCCCAGGCGCACCCGTTCGCCAGCGCGGTTGCGGGCAAATACCTCGTGCTCCGGCTTTTCCGCGTCCCGGTCCCAGTCGTAACCGTAAATCCACAGGTCGAACGTTTCGCTCGGGGGCGGGGGCCTGCGGCCCGGCTCCGCTGCCAACCACTGCCGTTTGGTGAGGGCGGGGCCCCTCTCTCCGGCCCGGGCCAAAAAACGCCCAAAGGCATAGGGCACATTGAGGAAGCGGGCGAGGTAGTTGTTGTTCCGGACCCGGAAGCAGACGCTATCGGCATGGGCCTCCAGAAAGTCACGGATGGCCTGCGCCCGCCGGGTCGGCTCTTCCAAGGCTACAACCTCCTCACCCTCCCAGTGGGCCGTGGTCCGCGCTGCCGCGTCCTGGAGGCTCTTGAGGTAGTCCACACAGAGCCGCACGTACTTCCAAGACAGCCGACTCAGCGCCACGCGCTTTCGCACCAGGTCACCGACCGCCACCCTCTCTGCCTCCTTCAAGTGGCCGTCCAAGGTGGTCAGCAGTTCGTCGGTGAACAGCCGCAGGAGTTCGGGATACTCCGCCGCCAGGTGGCTGCCGCTGGCCTGAGCCGCCCGCTCCAGGGCCTCGTGGTAGGCCCGCATGGGCCCGGCGGCTTGCGCGTAGAACTTCTCGTAGAAATCAGCCAGCAGCGCGTCCACGTCCGTCTCCACGTTCCACAGCAGTTTCGCCGCCACGTAGTAGTTAAGACCAATGGTGCCCCAGTTCTCGGCATACTGGGTGTACAGCCCGGTGACTCCCAAACGGTGAAAGTAAGGGAGGTCCTGGCGGATGGAATGCACGATGGGGAAGGGCAATTCCAGGGCGGCAACCTTCCAGTAGTACTCGTAGAGGCACAGTTGGGGGTAAATCTCCCGCCAGCGTTCAAGCATCGCCCGAAAGGCGCGGTTGATTTCGCAGTTGGGGTCGGTGAGGGGATGGTTATGGCACATCCCGTGACAGACTTGGCCCATCATGTTGGGCAGGCCGCGCAGCGTGGCGTCCTGCGGCGGGGCAAGGTAGGCGGAATAGATGCCCGTCTTGAGCAGGAGGTCAGGATGAAGGGCCAACAGGCCCTCGGCGACCGCCCGGTAGAACAGCGTCATCCGCCGCGAGAGGACCCCGCTCTTTTCCGTCACCGAGAGTTCATTCCAACGGGAATTGATGTCTTCCACGTCCACCGGCCCGCCTTCGTCCTGGGAGCGACAGGCGGCGCACTCGCAGAAGCCCAACCCGTCGTTGGGGAAGAGGGAAACGACGTCCCAATCCGGTTCGCGTTCCCGCAGGGTGCGGATGTTGGCGATGACCGTGGCGATGACCTCTGGGTTCGAGGTGCAGAGTTGGTTCCGATGGACTCCGGCGAACTGGGTCCGTTGGCCCTGGACGAGGGCAAAGTATTCGGGGTGGTCCTGGTAGTACTTCTCCGGGGGGACGAGGCGGCGGAAAGTGTGGGCAGAGCCGAAAATCTTCAGGCCCCATTCTCCCACGTTCACGTTCATCTTGTTCGCCCGGGCCCACGCCCCTCGCCCTACCCAACGCAGCCGAAAATCCGGCTCCTCCACCGTCTCAAAGGTGCCCAAGCGCAACGTCTTGGCCGAAGGCACCACCGTACCCAAGTCGCCGGGCGCGAACCAGCGCACGCCGCACTGCTGCTCCAGCAGCGTAAAGGCCGCATATAGTGTGCCTAATTCGTCCCGTCCGACGAGCAGAGCCGCGTTGTCCCGGCAGCGGATGAGGAAGCCCTCTGGGGCCAACCGCTCTGCGTTGGCCAGGGCTCCCCGCTGTCGGGCCAAAGCGGTTCGACCCACCGCGATTACGAAGCCCGCGAAGGAGTCCGGCTCCGTTAAGAGGGGCAACTCCGCGCCGGTAATCCGCTTAAAATAAGCCTGCAGGGTCTTGGCGGCTTCCTGTTCTGCCGCCGTTGCCCGTTCCGGCAGGAGAATCGCGGCTCGGGCCCGGCCCTCCTCGACGACCGAATAGAACGGCGGAGCGGGCGGAGGATAGAGTGCAGCCGCCTGGATGCTCCCGGCTCCCCAAACGGACGCTCTTAGCCAACTTAGGGCCAAAGTTAAGATGGTCATTGGTTTACTCCCTCTCCATCCGTTTCCTCCTTCCCCTTCCCATTGTAGCACAAAACCCTGCCTGTGGCAACCTAAAAATGGTCGCACCCCCAGTAAACTGGCTCCTGGGGTGGGAACAGGGCCTCCAACAGCCGCAGCAGCGGACCTTCCACCCGAAGCCCATGCATCGCCCAGACTTCCTGCATCTGCCGGGCGGTACTGTCGCCCAGCACCAGTTTGAAGAAACTGCGAGCGTCCAGGGGCAGTTCCCACTCCGCCGCACCCTTCTCCCTTATGTTTACCTGTCCTCCCTCCAGGCACAGCAGGGCACTCTGTCCCTGCACTGTCAACCGCAGGGCATAGTGGCCTTCGGCGAGCCCGGCGGTCTGGGCCCGCTCGGTCAGTTCTGGCGCGATTTTGCCCAGCAGGGAGGGCAAGTTGAGGAGCCGAAGCATTAGGCCTTCGCTGAGCCGATGGGCCAGCGGTCGCCCGCTAACTTCGCTGAGGGCTTCTCCGAAGGGATGGTTGCGCGGCAGCAGCCCTTCCACTCGGCTTCCGCCCCGCTGCGCCGTCTCGTCCAGTACGGTCCAGGCCAGGGTGAGCATCGCTGCCGCATGTCCCGGGGCAAATCCTACCTCCCGCACCCAGGCTCCGGTTTCTCGGAAAGAAACGCCCCCGTAGGCCCACACCTGTCCCTCTCGCTCAACCACGTGCGAAGGCAGTACCCCCATCAGCCGCGAATGTCCATCCAACCAGTACTGGGGCCAACGGACCAGGGTGCCTGTCCGGCGGCAGTTGTGTTCCTCGTAAATGCGCCTCACGGCTTCCAAATCGCGTTCTTCGGCAAAGGGTCGCACCAGGTAGGGAGACGGCGGCCTGGGCGGCAGGGCGGTGAAATCCAGGGAGAAGATGTGTTCCGGGAACGGCACCCAGCCCAATCGGGCGTAGAATGGCTGAATGCCGGTGAACAACATGCTTAGGTCGTAGCCTTGCTCCTCCATATAACGAATGGCGTCTTGCAAGGTAGCCGTTGCATAGCCCCGTTGCCGATGGTCCGGGTGGGTGCCCACCGCTCCAATGCCTCCCATGCGCACCACGCACTTACCAATGCGAATGGGCCGGTCGGAAACTCGCACGTAACTGACGATTTTCCCCTCCACCAGGCAAACCCGGGACTGGTGCAACTGGTAGGAGGAGTCCTCCCACAAATGTTTGGTGGCCCGGGGGCGTAGTTCAGGCCGATAGGCCCGACAAAGCATTTCCACAATGGCTTCGAGTTCCTCCGCTCGTGCCGCTCGTATTTCCATGGATGACTTCCTTTCCTCCCTTCATCCATTCTCCACCCCCTTCCCCTTTCGCCACGAAATAGTGGTGTACCTCAAGGCCAGGGGCTAAATTGGGAAACCCCGTGAACGCAAGGAGTGAGTGGGAAAAGGACGCTCAAGCGTCCTGATTCCTGATGGTCAGCGTGCTTTCAGCGCGCTTATCCTGCTCCGCCTGAGTTGACGCTCAGGCATTTTTCTGCCCGGGGTAAGCAGGTAATTGGTGAAAAAGGTTAGGCGAGACCCCGGAGAAGGAGGTTAAGGCCTCGCCTAACCTTTGGGCTTGAGAATTAAAGGCCGTGATTCTCCCCTACTGTGACCGCTCTTCGGGGGAAATAACCTCCCCGAACAGTTCCTCCGGCGTTTCCATGAACGGCTCTTCAGGTTCTGGTTCCTGCACTTCATAATGGTACACAATGGGAGTATGAGCGGGGTGAACACAACCATCACACTCATGGCTGTTAACGTCATATACTCCATCTGCCGCATGGGCGTCTGCTATCGCCCATCGCCTGGATTCGTAATTTCCCACGTCTTCCGGCTGCAACACTTTCCCATTTTCCACCTCCGCTCCAATCAACACCTCTCCATAGGCCCATCCAGCCAAATCGGCCGTTCCTCCCCTGGTGTCATTAGCCGCTCCCAAAAGTTCGTCATTGTAGCGGGCCTGGGTGAAGGCTGATGCTATGCCAGTCGCGTTGTCAGCAGCAGTCTCTGCGTCAGCCCAAGCACGGCCACGA
>DTZQ01000418.1 GCA_012961305.1 Armatimonadota bacterium
CCATGGCTTGGAAGTGCCCCTGTCCCTGAGGGGCTTCTAACGCGGAAAAACGTGGGACCCCAAAGCGTAAAATCCCCTGTCCTTGCCCCCTCGCGCCCACCGCAGGGCAAAAATTGCCGAATTTTTTTCCGGCCGGAAGGATTTGTTACCTAAAGGGCGAAACATTCGCGGCGGAACTGGAACCGAGTTTGCATCCTCCAAACCTGATACGGTCGAATACGGAATGGGGAACCGTGGAACCACCCAGAATTGCTCTTCTGGTCAAAAATAGTCAAACATCGTCAAAGGTGGTTCAATTTTGACCACCAAAGTAGTGGTAGGCGGGTGTTCTTCCGTGTGGTTCCGGGGCCAAGTTTGAAGCACCTTAAACTTAAGGAAGGTGGACAGGTGGACGAATGTTAACTATTGACACTGATTATCACGTGCATTCAGAGTTTTCATTTTGCGCGACGGACATAACTTTGGAGCGTATTTTCCAGTTGGGTGATGGACTATACCTGGCCGTCACCGACCACAGCGCGCATCAGTATTTCCGGCCCGGGCGTGGTTGGTCCCTGGCGCGGGAGGACGTGGTGGATTTGGTGGAGGAACAGCGGGACTATGGGCGCGAGAACTTAGAGCGGTACATTGCCATGATTCGGGCCCTGGGCCGGCCGGAGATTTTAGTGGGGCTGGAAGTGGACATCCTGCCCACGGGCGATTTGGTCTTTGAAGAGGACCTGCGGGAGGAATTCGATGTGCTCATCGGCTCCGTACACCATCTTCCCTCCTACGTCCAGGGCCGCTCTCCCGCGGAAATAGTGGCTGAATGGCAGACGCGGGTGTGCCAGTTTTGCGACCAGGGGATGGACATCCTGGGACATCCCTTCCGCATTTTCGCCCAGTACGGCCTGCCGGTGAGTGACGGACTCATTGCCTGGACGGTGGAACGGTGCACTGCGGCGGGGGTGGCGTTGGAAATTAACAGCCACCAACCCAGTCCGCAAGACGACGTGCGCCTCATCCGCTGTGCCCGCGAACAGGGGGCCAGATTGGCCATCGCCACCGATGCTCACGCTACCTGGGAGTTCGGCGAGTTTTCGTACCATCGGCAGGTCCTGGCTGCCGCTGGCGTGGAGTCTCAGGAAGAATGGGAACGCCTAAATTGGCGGGCAGTTCCTCATTTGGACTTCGGGGCTTCCGCCCCGTAAAACCAGACGGCGCTGAAGCGCCTGACTCCAAAGGACAAAATGCGCAAACTGACGCAGGAGGAAATTGCCGCTCGCCGGCTGACCTTGGGAGAACTCCAGCGCGTCCCCCGCCATCCCATTTATGCTGTCTTGGACAACATCCGCAGCATGTGGAACGTCGGTTCCATCTTCCGCACCTCGGACGGGGCCCGGGTGACCAAGGTGATTCTCTGTGGCATCACCGCCCAACCGCCTCGCCCCCAAATTGAAAAGACGGCCTTAGGTTCGGTAGAAAGCACCCCCTGGATGTACTACCGGGAAACGATGGACGCCATCCGCGACCTCAAGGCGCGAGGCGTGCGCATCTTGGTGCTGGAGCAGACCGATGAGAGCGTGAACCTGTTCGATTTGG
Organism: Armatimonadota bacterium; assembly: GCA_012961305.1. Lineage (GTDB taxonomy): Bacteria > Armatimonadota > UBA10988 > UBA10988 > DTZQ01 > DTZQ01. Next base: position 1,582 of record DTZQ01000418.1, read on the forward strand.
CAGTGGAGTTTCCCGTCGCTCTGGTGGTGGGGCACGAGGTGTGGGGCATCCAAGAGGCCGTGCTGGCCGAGGCCGACTATGCCGCCGAACTGCCCATGTACGGAGTTAAGCACTCCCTCAACGTGGCCGTGGCCTACGGGATTGCGGTGTACGAGTTGGTGCGGCAATATCAGGGGAAAATCACGGCTGGGGGATTGGTTTCGGGGCAACGACCCGGGGAACAAGGAAAATCAGCACTGGGGGCAAGGGGGCCGTACCTGCCGTCGGTGCCTCTGAACGAGTAAGACAAAGGGCTATACCTTCCTGAGGGGGCACCAAAACTCCATCACCGGAAAAATCCACTTGTTGGACCAGGGTAGGCCGGGGTTGAGGAGCGGGTTCCTCCTTGGTTTCCGGGGCCGGGGGAGATGGGGCCTCTTCGGAAACAGATGGTTCCGGCGGCACCGCCAGACCAAAGGTTCCCCGGAACCACAGGCGTACTGCATCGCCCGCCTCCACCCGGGGCAGGAAGATGAACACCATTTCCCCCGGGCGTACCAAGGCCGGCCAGGCAGCCGGGGAGTTCAGGGCCGCCAGGGAGAAGAACCCCCGCAGCGGGGGGCCCGATTCCGTGACTTGCGTTTGCGCCCAGCCGACGGCCAACCGAACGGGCCTTAAATCTTGGGTGCTCAGGGTGGGAGAGAAGAGGAGGTGTACCTCTTGGGTAAGCATAAGGCGGCCCAGCAGTTCTGCAAAGTCCTGAACGGCATACCTAACCCGCTCGCCCGGCATTCCGCTGGCCAAGGTTTTCCCCTCCTCCCAACGCAACGGCAGATGGGCTATTATTTCCTCCGGCACGGTGAACACCTGCAATTTGAGGTACACTTCCGGGGCCGGAACGTCCAACTGTTGTACCAAAGTGCGAAAGGCAGTAAGGGCTTCTTGGGACCCGCGCACGCGCAGGGCATTCCCTTCCGTCGGCTCTGGCAGGCTCAACAAACCCTCTGGCAACAGAGGTTTAAGCGGTGCCCCTTGCCCTACCTTCAGCACTTCTTCGTCTACCCATCCAAATTGGCGTGCCAACTCGCGGGCCTCGCGATGCTGGAGGGGGATTTCGACCGTTTCGGGAGGGAACCGACCCACGTGGTAAACCCCCTTTATTTTCCGCCATTGGCAGTCTAATCCCTCCAATACTAAAGATAGGGCCTCCTCAAAGGGCAGTTTGGAAATCCGCAGGGTGACCCTCCCTTGCACTTCCGGCTGGATGTCAATGGGCACTTCCGCGGCCTCGGCCAAAATGCGCAAGACCTCAGCCACCTCTTGGTCCCGTGCGGTAATGGAAACCGGGGTATCGCCGGCCGCCCAAAGGGTTGGGAGGACCCACCCCAGCCCTACCAAGGTCCAGCACCAATTTGCTCCCCTTAACCGTCGCCTCATGGTACATCTCCCCTCGCCTCTCACGGGGTCAAGCGGCGAGCACAGACAAAATGTGTGGCATAGGGTTTTTCCGCCAGGCGGCTGATAATTACCCCAGAGCGCGGAGTCGAAGCGTGAATGAACCGTCCGTTACCGAGGTAAATGCCCACGTGGGAAATGCTCCGCCCCCGAAGGTTGAAGAAAACCAAATCCCCCGGCTGCAACTCCTTCCGGGACACGGGTTGGCCCAACTGGGCCAAAGCGCGGGCAGAATGGGGCACCCGCAAGCCGTAGGCCCGACAGACCGCATAGACCAACCCGGAACAGTCCACCCCTCGGGAGGTAACTCCTCCGCGCCGGTACGGGGCTCCCAAATATTTCATTGCCTCCCGCACCAGGGTCTCTCCGCTGAGGTTCTGCCGAGGTGTGGAACCGACCTCAGGACGCAAGGCTCGCCGGACCACCCACCCCACCTTGCCCTCGGGACAGAGAACCCGATACCAATTGCCAAATTCAGCCACTATGCCCACCCGCATGCCGCGAGCGAGGTGGGTTACGGCTTCAGCCCCGGCCTCGGGCTGTTGGCGAACGTTGATGCGGGGATTCACCACGTAGGCCCAGCGCTTAACGGGGGTAGTCCCGACCAACGGATGCTCAGACACCACCCAGCCAGCAACATAACCCACCTGACCCCGAGGGGTACGGACTTTTAACCACTGGCCGGCCTTTTCCACTACTTCCAGTCGGGTCCCGCGGGATATAAGGTTCAAACTGCGGTAGCGCGTGCCCGGCCCCTGACGCAGGTGAACCCGGGCCTTGCTCACGTACACTGCCTCGGGATGCTGTCTCTCCGGGGGAGGGCAAGGAGTGCCGCCGGCCTGGGGAGGGGCTGGGCCCAGGGCCGCCATCCTCAGCCTCGCGGGCAAAACACCCCCTGCCTGGGGGGGTGCCGGGCCTAAGGGCAAGGGGTTAGGTAGAGAACTGTTGGCTGGTTGACTACCCCTTGACAACGGCTCCGGGCCTGAGGCCCTCTGACCTTCGCCCTGCGTTCCCTGCTGAGTAGGGGGCACAACGAGTTGTTGGCCGATTTGCAGAACGCTCTCTGGAGTAAGCCCATTGGCCGCCATCAGGTCGGCGGGGGATACCCCCAACCGCCGGGCGATTTTGAGCACACAGTCGCCTTTCTGTACCATGTACACCCGCGGTTTCCCGGAGGCAAGCGAGGAGATTGGGAGGGAAGCATCAGGGATAATCAACCTTTGGCCGACGCGCAGGATGGAGTTCTCGCTCAGGCCGTTGGTCTGCAAGAGGGCCGGCAAACTAACTCCAAACTGCCGCGCAATTCGCCACAGGTTATCGCCCGGAACCACTTTATAGATTTGGTCCGCATGAGCGGGAAGAATTCCCAAGCCTACCATACACAACCAAAAAAGGGCAACCACTTTCCCTTTGGGGCCGCTTTCCCGCTTGCCCACAGGTCGCGGGGCAGGGAATATGGGCATTTCTCTGGTCTCCTTTGTGGGGCAGGTTTATGCCTGTGCAGATACCACGAAACAATATTATACTGGGAAATGCTCAATTTGTCAAGTCCAGATTACAGTCTGCCTCTTGACAACAACAGTCGGTTTGGAGTAAAATAAAGGTAAGCGTGAACTCAGAGCAATAATGCAGGATATAGGATGCAGGATGCTGGGGCCTAATTATCGGAGATGCAAATGAGGTTTTCCGTTCTGTGGGGTGTGCTTATAGGCCTGGCTGCAGCCCACATCGGATGGGCAGCGGGGGGGGAAACGGCTCGCCTGGAATCTGCTCCTACTTATACTTTCGTAGAAGGAGAGGCGGAGGAGAGTTTCAACTTCGCCCTGACGGTGCACCCGCCCTCACCCTGGCCGCAGGAGGGATGGGCGCAAGTAATTTTCAACCAGCAGGACGCCCGGAATGGGTATTACATTCTCCTACGGGCAGAGCAGTTGGGGCTGGTCAAAGTGCAGCAGGGACGGCCTTTGCTGTTAGCCTGGGCAGAGGGCTTCCGACCGGCCGATGAATCGGAATTGACCCTTTGCCTACAGCGGCGGGTGCGGAAAATAGGGGTGCTGGTCAACAACCGGCTGCGCCTGCTGGCCTACGATGGGGACTTCACCGGAGGGCGGTTGGGCTACGGAACCAACCTGCCAAACCTCACCTTCGCCGACCCGCTCGTCCAGCCCACTTCCCCGTTGTATTTTGCCGACGATTTCATGCGCGTAGCCGGCGGGCAGGGCGAATGGGAACCCCTCTGCGGAGAGTGGGACTACAGCGGCCCCGATTTGGCCCGTCCCCTCGTCCATCCCGACTCCACCCGCAGTGCCAATCCCTTCGTTTATCAGGGAGTTCCCCAGGGACAGGCCCTGGCCACCGTAGGCTACTGGTTCTGGGATGACTACCGCTTCGCGGCTGCGGTCAAGCCTCTGGGCCCGGGAGCCGTCGGTCTGGCGGTCTACGTGCAGGACGAACGGAACTACCTCCTCTTCCGGTGGGCCTCCTCCGGCTCCGGCGAGGAACGCGAATGGGTGGCCGTAGTGGATGGCCAGCGTCGTATCTTAACCGCAGCCTCCGGCGGCTACGTGCCTCAGCAGTGGTATCGGCTGGAAATACGCCTGATGGGGGAGATGGCGGAGGCTTTAATTGACGGGGAGCAGGTGCTGGCCACTCCGCTGCTCGACGAATGGGGCCAGGGAGCGGTGGGCCTATACCTGGAGGGAACGGCTCCTGCCCTTTTCGACGACGTGGTGGTGGAATCCGAGCGCAACCTGGTGGACGATTTTTCCCATCCCATTGTGGGTCGGTGGCAGCCGACGGGAGGACGCTGGGCCTTTAACCCTTTGGGGGGACGGGACACACCTGGCTCCTGGGTCAAGGTGGACGCCAGCGGGGGGAATGTGGTGCCCAAAGCCCTCACCGGCGAGCCCAACGGGAAGAACTACCGCTTCCAGGCCGACGTGAAGTGCGACACCGGCGAGGGCATCGGCCTCTGTTTCTACTATCTGAACGAAGCCAATTACTACGTCTTCCGCTGGGGGGGCAACAGTCCGAACTTGCCCTACCGTCAGCAGTGCCAACTTCTGAGCGTGGTCAACGGCCGGCCTTGGATTTTGCGGTGCCGACCGGGCGGCTATCAGCAGGGGAAATGGTACACCTTAGCGGTGGAGGTGAAGGACGGCTATTTCCGTACCTTCATTGACGGCCAAGTGGTTTTTGAGGGCTTTGACGTCAGCATTCCCCGTGGTCGGGCGGGGTTCTACGCCGACCGCGCCCAGGGAGCCGAATTTGACAATGCTCGGCTGGAGTTCCTTCCCCCGGAGCCCCGAACGGAGTTAAACGAAACCTTCGCCCGGGAGCAAACGATGGAAAGTTGGGCCAGTGCTCGTGGGGAGTGGCTTCGGCCATCCCAGCCGGGCGGAGTGTACTGGCATCGGGGGGTGTTCTTCCGGGAGGCAACGGTTCACCTGCGGCTGACGGACCTGGGCAAGCGCAATCGGCAGATAAGTTTGCTCTTCGGCGAGGGGGTGAACCCTCAGCAGGGCTATGCCCTGGCCCTCCAGACGCTGGGCGGTTCCCATTCCATCATCGGGGCCATTTATCGGGCGGGACGTCAGGTGGCGCGGGCAGCCTATCAGGCCGAGCCGGATGAGCAGCCGGAGGTGCGCTTTGTGCGTCGGGGAAGGTACGTATTGGGCTACGTCAACGATTTCTGTTTCATCGGCTATCGCGACCGGCGTCCCCTGCCTGCCCACCGCATAGGAATTAAGGCCCGGCGGGGCTCACTGGACCTCGAGGAAGTGTGGGTGACCTCGCCGTACCTCTACGACACCACCTTCAGCGAGGCCCCGACCGATTGGTGGGTGGCCCGCGGGGTGTGGGAGACGACCAGCCGGTGGAAATGCGCCCCGGAATGGGCTTGGTTCGGCGGTTCCCGGCACTTCAATCCGGTGATTTGGAGCAAACAGGATTACTCCGGCAATCTGGTGGTGGAGTTCTACGCGGCCATTCAGATGGACCTCCCCGGCCCGCCCCACTACAGCCATCCCAGCGACCTCAATGCGACCATATGTGGCAACGGGCGGGATGTAAGCAGTGGCTACAGTTTCATTTTCGCCGGCTGGAACAACACTGCCAGCCGGATTTTCAAAAACGGCCACCTGCTGGCCGAGTCCACAGCCCCCTCGGCCCGTTTCTATCACCCCAAAGCGGGGGGCGACCTGCGGCGGTTCCACCGCCATTGGTTCCGAATACGCCTGGAGAAGTTGGGAACCCGCCTGAACTTCCTGGTGGACGACCAATTAGTGCTTACCTGTGAAGACCCCCACCCCCTGCCGGGAGGGAAAATTGCCCTCTGGACGCTGAACAACGGCATGTTGGTGGCTCGCGTGCGGGTGTGGTATGAAAATAGAGGCCAGCGAACAGCCTTCCCCAACCCAGCCCAACGCTTGGCCCAGGCCGACCCCGGCGAGCCGGGCCAGCCGGAAACGCCCCTAAGTAACGATTTCGAAGTCGGCCTGGGCCAGTGGAGTGCCGTTCATCCCGACCAACCGGTGCGGCTGAGCCTGAGCGAGGCCCTGCCCGCCCAGGGCAAGCGGTGCTTGGAAATCATCAACGAAACTTCGGGAGGTGAGTTTGCCGTGCGCGCCGTGGCCGAGCCCTTCGATGCCCTGCAAAACCCCATCCTCTCCTTCGCCTACAAAGCCAGCCCCCTGTTGAAGGTCAACCTGCACCTCAAAGTCAAAGGCCTCTGGCACACCATTCTGTTCGCCGGGCCGGAGGAACTCCCGGCCGATTTTCGCCTGCTGGGGGCCATTCCGGGGGTAACCCTCGACCAAAGTTGGCATCGGGCGGAGTTTAACCTCGGTGCGGCCCTGCGGAAGTTGTACCCCAATGAACCACAAATCGTGGTGGAGGAGGTCCGCTTGGCCAACTTCTGTCCCAACCCCTACTTGTATGCTGCTTTCGGCGGCAATGTCTGGGGCACGACTTACTACCTGGATGACTTTCGGATTGGGCCCAAGTGAGTTTTGACCCTCAAAATAGGTAATGGCCCGAAGGTCAGGGGGCTAAATTGCCCCCTCAGGAGGCCCCCACCCCAACACGCCGAGTTGCTGGCGTGCCTTGCTCTGCCTGAGCGGTAACGCTTAGGCCTTTCAACTTCAGTCCCTTCGGTAGGAAGTAAGAGATATGAGGACAGCCTTGATGTTGGTGGCAAGTGGCTTCCTTCGGGTGAGCGCGCTGGGGCAACCGCTCGCCTTGGAGACCGGCGATGGGCTGCGTCTGGAACTATCGCCCCCGGGACGTATTGTCGCTTGCCAACTGGGTGACCAAGCACTCCCCCTGTCCCGGCCCGGCGGCTTCTTCATCGCGGACTACAAGAGGAACAAAGAGGCCTTCGTGCCAGTAGAGGGGGAGGTGGAGCGGAGGGACAGGAAGGTTGAGTTTCGAGGGAATGCCGCCGCGCTCGCGCTGGAACTACGGGCCACGCTGGCGGCGGAGAACGAGTGCCTTAGGGTGGATGGCGAACTGAGGGACACCTCGGGGCAGGATAGAGCCGTCTGCCTCTCGTTTCAACTGCCCTTCGATGCCTCAGGCTGGACTTGGTATGATGACCTGGAGGAACATCGAACGGTCAACGCGCCTGTGACTTACCGCCACACCTACCAATGCGAATCGGGGGATGGCGCGTGTTCCATCTACCCTTGGTCTTCCCTGACGGGCGAGGGGGACGGGCTCAGCATTGCGCTGCCTCTGGCGCAGGGGCCCAGAGTCTTCGTCATCGGCTACGATAACCGGGCGAAGAACTATTTCGTAGCCTTTTTCTTCGGCCTCTCGCGCGCAACGGCTGAGTTCCCCAGCCGCGCGAAGTTCTCGTTCCTGCTCTATCGCCACGACCCGCAGTGGGGTATGCGTTCGGCGGCTGAGCGCTACTATCGGCTGTTTCCGGGGAGTTTCAAGAAGCGGCCCACCTATGAGGGCTATCTGAATTACGCTAACCTCGAACGCTCCGACCCGACCACCCATCGTTTGATGGTGCGGGCCGCTGGCCTCGACGACGCCAGCGATTTCGGCGAGGGTTACCGCTTCCTGTGGCACATGCACGGCTGCTATACCTTCCGCATGTACCACACGGAGGAGCGGAGACGTCCAACTGATGAGGTAGTGATAGGCTTCCTGCGCCGATTGGTGGAGGAGGAGAAGGCCAAGCCGCGCTACTACTGCCCGACCAGCGAATTGTTGAAGAAACTGGTGTATGACGCTCAGGGCCGCATCCGCTACATCGGGGATACTCGCTACTGGCTGGCACATCAGGGCTATAACCGTACGGACAAGCCGGGTTGGGGGCTCAACTTCCGGGTGAACGAGGACCCGAGGGTGTCCGACTTTCTGGCCCGCAAGACGAGGGAGGTACTGGAGCGGTACGCGCGCGAGCCTGGCCGACGACCCTTTGAAGCATGCCTCACCGCCGATGCCATCGAGGGATATTTCGGCAACACGCGAGGTCTGAACTACCGCCGCGCGCACTTTCGCACCACTACGATTCCGCTGACTTTCGGCAAAGACAACCTCCAGGTGGCAATGCCTAACACTATCTGGGACTTCCACCATGCCGTCTGGGGGCCTCTGACGGAGCAGTACAAGGTCCTCACCTACGGCAACGCCAATGGCTACGAGCAAGCCTTCACCCTGCCTTTCTGCGACATCCCCATGGTCGAATGGGACTGGGACCGAGCCCACCCCGGACGCCTCGAGCGGTATCTGCGGAGCCTGGCCCATCACAAGATTTGGCGCTTCTGGCGCGTCTGTGGCAAGGGGGAGAAGGACCGCGAGAGCGTGCTGGTTCATTTCGCTCGTGGCTTGGCCTACGCCATCTTTCCCTCGGTCTATGGCGTGCAGGTCGTGGGGGGCTCGGTCGAACCCTATCGCTCGCTCTACCGCCAATATGTGCCAGCCATTGAGGCGCTGTCAGCGGCGGGGTGGGAACCAGTGCCCTACGCCCGGATTGGAGGTGGCGATGTGGTCGTCGAGCGGTTCGGGGAGTATGCAGGTGACGACCTACATTTCACCCTGCGCAACTATGCGATGGAGGCGAGGGAGGTGACCGTTGCCCTCGACCTCGCGGGACTGGGCGTGCCGCCGGCGGAGGCGGAGCGGCTCATCGCTTGTGACCTCTTGCCCGGTTTGGCCGTCCCTGAGCCCGTATTGCCGCAGGCATGGAAGGTACAAGTGCCCGCGAACGGTTCCCGAGCCTTCTGGCTGGGAACGCCGGAGAAACTGGCGCGACACGCCCTCCGACAATGCGAACGGAGCCTGGCACGGATAGAACGCCTCTTCAGGACAGACCTGAGCGAGGCCAACCGGGAGAGGTTGGCGGAGGCTCAGCGGCAGGTGGCAGAGGGCCTGGGCGGTGACCGGAGGGCGGTTCTGGCCGCAGCGGAGGCGTTGCAAAGGCTGGCCGACGAACTCGCACCGGCTATTGCTACCAAGGCAAAGGTGGAGCGGGCCAAGGTCTTCTTCCGCCTCAAGGCCGAACTGTCCGCCGTGCCCATCGGACTGTTGGGAATTAAGGTCGCCGTGCCCAGAGTCGTCCAGGGCCTCCGCGGGGAGGTGAGGTGGGTTGATATAACCATCGTCAAGGAGGGGGCGGGGAGCCTGTCTGATTTGCACTTTGCCGTGTCCTCGCCTTGGCCCGCGCTCGCGGCAGCCAGCCGCTGTCCCGGTGCCCCTGCTCAGATTGAAGCGGGCGCACCAGCCACCGTTCGCGTTGGTCTCTTCAGCCCGGCCGAACCTGAGCGGCAACTGTTGCCCTTCCTGGTCGAGATTAAAGGCCGGGCCGACGGTTCGCCTTTCACCCTCGACCTCCCCCTTGACTTGGTGCTTAAGCCGCCGCTGCGCGTCGAGATGGCGTCAGCACGGGTGTTTCGCGGAGGGAACAACCAGGTCCGCTTGACCATCACCAATGCCCTCAACGAGACGGCCCGGGGGACACTTCAGTTGGGGCCTCACCCAGGAATCAAGGTAGAGCCTGAGGGGCTCGTGTTCGAGGTGCCCCCCTCGGGTCAGCGAGTGCTGGAGGCAACCTTGCAGGTGGCAGAGGAGACACAACTGGGCTATCTGACCCTACCCTTTAGCGTCCGGAGCGACAATCCGAAGGTCAGGCGGAGCGGCAAGGTGTCCGTGCTGGTGACCACGCCCGTACCGCGGGTCTCGATTCAGCGTCTGAGGAGCAGGCCGACCATAGATGGTGACCTCTCCGAAGCCGTCTGGCAGGGGCCGCCGACCATTCCCCAACTGGGCCTTCTGACCAGTGGTGCCCCAGCCTCCGAGGGGACGGCTGTCTGGGTGGCCTACGATGAGCGAGGTCTATATGTGGCTTTCCGCTGCGCGGAGTCGAACATGCCCGCTCTGAAGGCGGAGATGACCGAGCGCGGCTCGCCGCTGTATCGAGAGGACGACGTGGAGTTCTTCCTTCTGCCGCCGGGGGCGACGTCGGCCTTCCAATTCGCCATCAACCCCCTGGGGACGCAAAGCGACAATTTCGGCAACACAGCGCCTTGGAAGGCTGCGGCCAGAAGGGGCGAGCGGGCGTGGACGGTAGAGGTTTTCGTGCCCTATTCATGCCTGAAACTACAGCGCCGACCCGCACGGGGAGCGGTGTGGGCGGCACAGTTCGGACGGCAGCAGAAGGCCAAAGGGGAGATAAGTGCTTGGACGCCGGCCCACGCTTTCAACGTGCCGGAGCGATTTGGGGAGATTGTGTTCGACTAAGTTCCCGGCCCCGCATGCAAATTCTGGGCTGCGGCTATGTGGCGAACCTTGAAAGCCCCGGTCGTTGGAAAAAGGTATTGACAGGCACACTGGTTGTGTGATAGAATATGCCATGCAGGGAACACCCCTCGGGGCAGGTGCAGAGAGGGCTGGGAAGGTGCGGGAGTAGATTCGGATGGGCAGTTTGCCGTTGAGTAAGGCGTTTGCGGCTACGGGCCTTCGGCCCTTCGTCCAAATACTGCCTTCGGCAGCACTTCGCAACCCGCCGCCCGTTAGCCGAAACGGGCCTGGATTGATGTGGATAATCACCAGATAAGGGGGAGGGTGAGCAATGAGTGCTTTACAAGA
>DTZQ01000419.1 GCA_012961305.1 Armatimonadota bacterium
GCACAACAGTCTGTTAAACACGCTGACCGCCGGGCAGACGGACAGCCTAAACGCTCGTGGAGAGGGAGTCAGACTTGCCACGGCAAGCATCCCTCGATGAAACGAGAATCTCCCCGATTCATCGGGGAGAGTGTCAAAGCGCATTCGCCGTGGACTGGACGTGATGGTGGACTCCTCCGCCGTGCGCGACGAGAACTGGGCCTGCCCAAATCTGTGGCGCCGGAGCGAAGTGGCTCGCTTGCGCCAGTTGGCGAGCGTCTTCCAGCCGTTAAATGATTGCGTCGTTCAACGCACGAGGAAATTGGTTGACGAAGGGTTTTCCCCCTTCGACGCACTTCACCTTGCCCTGGCAGAGGCAGCGGGAGTAGACTATTTCCTTACCACCGACGACGGCCTCACCCGGAAGGCAAACTCCATTGAGGGACTGCGGGTCAAGGTGGTCAACCCAAAGGAGTATGTGGACAAGGAGGTCTGCCAATGAGTATGACGCTTAGGGAACTGGAGACCCTTGCTTTCGAAGGGATTGATGCATTGGTGAAGCGATTGGGCCCCGTAGGCGCTATTCGGTTCATTCGCCTCTGCACCCAAGGCATTGCCGACTACACGACCGAACGACATCGGTGGCTCAGCAAAGTCGAGGTTAACGACCTTATTCAGCAAGCCCAGGAACGAGACCGCCAGGACCAACGATGAGTCCCCCGAGGGATAGTCCGGGGTGCAATTTGCCCAATGGCGTTACTTTTTGCGTCCACATAGGGACACCTAAAGTGGAACAGCATAACACCCTTCCGGTGGAGGAACTGTTAGCCCATTTCCGCAGGAGAAAAGGGAAGAGATGAAAGCCGTCATTTTAGCCGCTGGCTACGCCACCCGGCTGTATCCGCTGACCAAAAACCGGGCCAAACCCTTGCTAAAGGTGGCCGGGAAACCCATCATCAATTACACTTTGGAGCGCTTGCAGCCGCTGGAGCCGGTGGACCGGGTGTACGTGGTGACCAATGCCCGGTTCTACTCGGATTTCGTGGCTTGGCGCAACGGTTTGGATTACCCCCAGTCGGTCGAAGTAATCAATGACGGGACGGTTTCCAACGAGGACCGTTTGGGGGCCATTGGGGATGTGCGCTTTGTGGTGGAACAGCAGGGCCTGGCGGACGATTTGCTCATCGTGGCTGGAGACAACCTCTTCGGCTTGGACCTGCGCCGTTTTGTGGCCTTCTGGGAGGCCCATCCGGGCTCAGCAGTAACCCTGCGGCGCGTTCCCAACCCCGAACTGGTCAAGCAGTACAGCGAAGCAGAGGTGGATGCCGAGGGGCGCGTCATCCGCTACGTAGAGAAACCACCGCACCCGACCACGGATTTGGTGGGCACGAGCATTTACCTGCTGCGACGGGAGCACGTGCCCTGCATTGCCCGCTACCTGGACGAAGGCGGCAATCCCGACGCGCCAGGCTATTTCATCTCCTGGCTGTATCAGCAGGTGCCCGTGTACGGATTTGAGTTCGACGACTGGTGGTTCGACGTAGGCTCACTGGATTCGCTGCGGAAAGCGGATTCGTTCCTGCGCCGCCTCCAGGGTCTGTCGCCCTAAAATATACTCAATCCAGCGTTATTCTCACGGCTCAATCTTCGTGCCCAGCAGTTCCAGGAACTTCCGCATCCACTCCGGGTGCCCGGGCCAAGCCGCCGCCGTGACCAGATTGCCGTCCACGTAGGCGTTGCTCAGAGTTTCGTTGGGCTCGGCCCACCTGGCGCCAGCCCTAATCACATCCGGTTTCACCGCCGGATAGGCGGTGCAGAGTTTGCCCCTGAGAACGTCAGCGGCGACCAAAACCTGCTGCCCATGACAGATGGAAGCAATGGGCTTGTTGGCCTCGGCAAAGTGCCGCACCAGGGAGAGCACCCTTTCGTCCAGGCGAATGTACTCCGGCGCCCGTCCGCCCGGAATGACTAAGGCCTGGTAATCCTCTGGGCGAACCTGGTCAAAATCGGCGGTCAGGGCGAAATTGTGACCGGGCTTTTCGCTGTAGGTTTGGTCGCCCTCGAAATCGTGCACGGCGGTGCGCACGGTCTCTCCGGCCTTTTTGCCGGGGCAAACCGCGTGAACCGTGTGTCCCACCATAGTCAACATTTGGTAGGGAACCATCGCCTCGTAGTCCTCGACGAAATCCCCAACCAGCATGAGAATTTTCTTGGCTGCCATTGTCCTCCTCCTTTCGTGCAGCGGGAAATTCGCCCGCTATTCCTCTTCCAAGCCCATATCCCTCAGGCTCTCGGCAAACAGGATGCGGTCTAACAGAACCCCCAACTGCTCCTCATCCTCTAATCCCCTAACCCGTTGCTCTACCTCCCGCGGCAACTCCCCAAACTTCCGCTGCATTAACCGCAGCAATGCTTGCTGTTGCCCTTGTGGGCGACCACGCAATTCCCGTTGAGTCACTACTTTGCCCATCTCTTCCTCCTCTCTCCCCCTTACCCGTCGCTCAAACTCTGCCGCCTCCTCCCCTCTCAGCGGCAAATAAGTGTCCACTATGTCCACCAGCATCTCCCGCCGCGTCTCATCCCTCTTCCACTCCATTATCCGCTCATAGCACCTCAACTTGTGCTCCACCTTTCCCAACTCCCCTCGCCTCATCAAAGCCATTAAGCCCCCCGCCAGAGGATTGCCCACCCCTTCATACTCCCTCACCTCCAACCGCGACAAGTTCACCAGCCAATAGCGAAAGCGAACCACTTCTTCCCCCACAAACCGCTCAACGTAGCTCCTCGGACTCAAAGTTCCCCCCCCTTCCCGCAGGTACAGCACGATAGACCAGACCACCTGCCCGTGCCGATGCCTTAAAGTGGTGTTGCAATCGTACATCCGACGGCCAGAGAGACCGGCCCGATAGGCTTGGATTTCCAGGTGGATTAGTCCGGGCTCCCCGGTGTCCCGGCGTTGTACTTCCACCACCAAGTCGAGGAGTTTGCGCACTCCTTCCCGGGGTTGGGTGAAGAGTTCTTTGTCCAAGAAGTGGGGATGGGAGCAGTCCAGTTGAGCGGCTATGTGGGGGAAGAACAGGCGCACGAACTCCGGCAGGAACCTCCCGCAGCAGGTCTTTGAAACGTTGGTCATGGCGTAGCATGGTCCCTCCTTTCTGGCCCGCACGATTTGTATTGGCTACCGCTCATTCCACCTCGAACGGAGCCTCCCTTACCTGCCCCGTGAGCCGGTCGGCTACCCGCAGCGTCCATTTTCCCGGCGCTGCATTCTCCGCTAAGCGCACCCGCCGCTGGTAAACCCCGTCTTCCGTAACCACTTGGTCGCCGTAGCGGGTGCGAACCGTTCCCTCCGCATCGGTCACCGTGATTGCCAGAACGTGATGCCCCAGGGCCGGTCGGCCCTGCTCGTCCCGCACCACCACCCGGTAAGTTAGTTCCCCACCGCGCCGGAAAGTGGACGCGGCCAACTGTATTTCATCCTCTACCGGTCGGGCCGGGTAGAGGCCCAGGAGTTTGGCCCCCCGCCCCGGCACCTCGACCTCGAAGGTGAGGCCCTCATCTGTCGAACGGAAGGACAGCGGAGTGCCGCTCACCAGGTCGGCTAAGAAGCACACCGGGAATCCTAAGTCGTACACCTCCACCCGCGTGCGGGCCCTTTGGGGACGGTGGTTGATGACCACTAAACAAGCACAATTCCTGCCCACCAGCGCGTTGGCCTCGAACTCCGGGTCAGTGGCCCAGGCGTGGGGGCGCAACCCTGCCGTGAACAGTAGGTCGTGCATCGCCCTCCGCAGGGCTTCCTCCACCACCGGTTGAGGCTCCTCTACCGCATCCCGGAAGGCCGGGTCCAATTTCGTGGAGAAGAGCACCGTTTGTCCTCGCCCGTATCGCCCGATGGTCGCCGTCAACTCCCCCGCAAAGGGCCGGGCTTCGCCCCCGAACAAATCGGGCGGCAGGCGACAGGGCTCCCCCCGTTCGTTCCGGGTGGGAACTTGGTCACAGAGCAACAAACCGCCCTTCCGCACGAAGTCGGCTATCAGGGCCGCCAGGTCGTCCGGCAGAATTTCCGTCTCCAACAGCAGCAGGGCCCGTAAATCGCCCATCCCCCGCTCACGGGCGATTTTCTCGTGCAGGAAGTCGCACTCTCCGAAGGCTCGCAGGACCAACTGGTAGGCATAGGCCAAGGCGAAGGGACGGTTGGTGGCAAACCACTGGGTATGGGGGAAGAACAGGGCGATGGGAGCGACGGCTTTGTCCACGCGGTTCAGCAGCGGAGCCAGGTTCCTGATTTGGCGCAGTGCCCGGCCCAAGTGGTCCCACCGCTCCGGGCGGGCATCGTTGCCGGTGCCGAAGGCCGCGTGAATGAAGGAATTGAGGTAGTCCGCCCCCTGCCCCAGGGCGGTGTAAGCACACTCCGCACTGGCCTCCTTGGGGTTGATTTGCAGCGGGTAGTTCCGGTCGTCCAACTCCACGTAGAAGCCCATCGGACGACCTAAGAACCGGGCGAAATGCCGATGCAGGCCAAAACAATAGTGCACCTGCACCATGCGAATGACCTGGGAGGCAGGGTAGAAATAGGGATACACGTCGAAATCTATGCGGTCAGCGCAGCGGGACCACTCTAAGGCGTCCTCCAGGCCGCGGTCAGGCCGTCCGTAGCCGTAGGCAGGGGAGCAGTAGGTCAGCAGCAGGTCGAAGGGGTTGCCCGCCGCCTGTTTCAAAGCCTGACTTTGCTGGTAGCCGGTGCGGACGTAGGCGGAGACGAACTCGTTGAAGTGCAGTCGGCCTAAGAGGTCGTCCTCCGAAATTTCCTCCCGGCGGCGGAGCGGCTCGCCGTAGCGCTCCCGGAAGGCCCGCTGGCAGTGCGCGCAGTAATCCAAGTTGTTCTGATTGGCAAAGGGCTCGTCGGTGATTTTCACGCTGAGGAGACGAGGAACGGCCGCCCCCGCCGCTAACATCCCCTGCAGCCGCCGGGCCAAATCTTCCCCGTATTCCGGCGCGAAGACGCACGGCTCGGTACGGGCCCGCCGTCCGACGTGGTGGAAGTTCTCGTACTCGTATATGACCGCCAGGTCCTTGCTCTGGGCGTAGCGCTCCACCGCGTTGAGGAGTTCAAAGCGATGGGGCAGCGGCTCCCACTCGCGGAAATACCGCAGACCCCCGTAAGCAACGGTGTTGAAGCCGTGGGCGACCAAATCGTCCACCCGCGCTTTCAGTCCCTCCTCATCCAACAGATGTCCACCTCGCCCCGTTCCCAGCCAACTGATGAGGGGATAGAAGTCCTGCCGCCGAAGGCGGTTGACCAGGGAAAAATCGGCCTCCGTCCGCACCAGCACTGGGGAAGCGGTGGAACCGATTTCCACTACCAGGCAGTAGTCGCCCGTTTCCCACTCCGGCAGGGGCAGTTGGTACTCCAGGTGCTCCCTGGCCGGGCGGGCCGCAAATCGGTGCAGGAGCGTGCCCCGGAAATCGTAGAGCCGGGCCTGCACGGTAAGCGTTTCCAGCGCCGGGGCCTCCTCCGAGGGCTCCACCTTTACGGCGAACCGGAGGAGGTCGCCGGGAGCGAAGGCCGCTTTGCCGAAGGGAAAGCGAACCTGTACCTTAAGCCCCTCTCGCTTTTGCGCCTGCGGAGGCGGCGGTGCAGGGGCAGTGGGAGGCACCGACGGCTCGCGGCGCGTCAGCCACTGTACCGTTTGGCGCAGCAGGTCGTCGTAGAAGTCAGCAGTGAAGAAGCAGTTTTCTGTGGTCTCTGCCACTTCTGGATAGGCATTGAGCACTACCACCCGGCCCTGGTGGAACTCTCCCGCCACGAGAACAGGATATTCCTCCACTATCTCCGCACCGGGGTTGACGGCCAGGTTCTTCCCCTCGCCGCCTACTTCCTCCAGGGTTACATCGTCCACGTAGAGCCGCGTGCCCAGAGGGAAGGAGCCGGGACCCCCGGAGAGGTGGAACTTGAGGGCCATCCGCCGGATTTCGGCCGGAGTGGTGAAAGTCCCCTCGTAGCGCCGCCACCCGGCCGTGGGGGTGAACCGGCCCAGGGAGGTGGGCACGGCGACGCGGTCACCAGGGGCTGCCGCTTCCGTTTTCCAGCCCTGACAAATCACCTCTACCGCTGGCACGTCGCCCTGGGCCCAGAAGGAAAAGCGATAGGTCGTGTTCGGTCGCGCGAGATAGGTGCGGGGGCCCCGGTAGCCGTCGGTCTCGCCCTGCATGAGGGAAACGGAGAGGAACCGCGGTTCGCCTGTCTGCGGGTCGCGGTAGAAACTTTTGGTCTCTATCATTGCACTACGGCGGCCCCGGTGGGCCTCCTCTGACCAGGTAACGACCGCATTGTCCGGGTTGCCGCCGCTGTAATAGCCCCAGCCAACCGGCCGCTTGCTTCCCGCCCGCAGCAGCACGACCGCCTCCTCTTTGGCCCGCAGGCGGTGGATGTGGCTCACCGGAGCCAGTTCCCGCAGGCTGCGGGTGATGAAGTGCTCCTCCACAAACTGAGGAACGGCGTGCACGGCCACGAGGTCGTCGGTGTCCTGGGCAAAGGTCACCGGCAACAAATCCGCCAGCGGTTTTTTGAAGTCCTTGGAGTAGCCGAAGGTGTTCGGCCCGCCGATGAACAGCAGCCCTCCGCCGCTGGCGACGAAGTCGGCCAGCCATTCCACCTGTTCATTGGTCAGCACATAGGGGTCCACATCGGCCAGCACCACGAGGTCATAGGCCAGCAGTTCCGCCCGCGTGGTGGGGAACTCCCAGATGGGGAAATGCAGGCCCCGAAACAGGCCGACCTTTACCCGCCACCAATCCCTTAATGTGCGGGCCACTCCATAGTAGCCCGCCGCCGAATGGCGCAGCACCAGGGCCCGGGGCACCCCATTACGGAGCCGAAGCCGCGGCAGGATTTGGGGCGTGTACTCCACCGTCTCCGGCTCCTTGAGTTCCAGCCGGATGTGGTCCAAGAAGAAATCGAACTCCAGGTTAGCCGCGTCTTCATCGTCAATCCGAAAGGTTATCTCCTTCAGCCGGGAGAAGTAGGTGCCGTAGATGTTCACCAGCCGTTGGGGCCGGCCGATGTCCAGCACCACCTCCCTCCACTGATGGGGTACGACTGTGGGCCCGGTGCCGAAGAGGTAGTCGGTGAAGGACATATTGGTAGCCCGCAGGCGGCAAATAAGTCCGTTGCGCGGGTCGAGGCGGTTGGTAGTGACTTTGTACCAGAAGCGCAGCCGGGCACACTTGTAAGCGCGCGGGTGCTCCGGCAGTTGTTTGGTAATGAAAATCCGCTCGGAACCCTTTTCGTCGCCGAAGACGACGTGCGCTCGCAGCACCCGTCCCCGCTCCGGGTCCTCTACGATGCTCAACCCTTCCTGTCCGTAGCCGCCCCGGTAGTACTCTGGCGAGTAACTGCTTTCCCATCCCTGCAGTTCCCCGCCCTCAAAATCGTCAACGACCCACGCCTCTCGTCGCTCAGCAGCCGAGATGACCCCGACCAGTCCGAGCAACAGAAAGAACATCCCGTTGAGTCCCATGGTTTGCCTCCCATTTTCCTCACTCCACCACGGCTACTTCCCACCAATCCCGCAGGCGCAGCCGCACGCGCCCGGCCTTTCCCGCCCCCGCTGGTCGAAGAACA
>DTZQ01000420.1 GCA_012961305.1 Armatimonadota bacterium
ACAAATTTATCCTTTGGTGAGCGGCCCGTATATTGCCCCGTGCTAACCAGAAAAGTGCCGCCATTACCAACGCGCCCCTCTTTGCGCAAAACGGCCTGTTCCATCAGGTCAGCCTCTAGATAATTGTAAAATACATTGCCTAGCTCGGTGATACCTTGATCATCCAGCGTATTGGCGGGGTTCACCCGTCCGTTAGTCATTGCAAGCTCCTGTCACCGCGCGTTAGCGGGAATTTGGTTTAATACTGACACTGCAAACCATTTCCAGCGTTTGGCCGATTTCCGCCGCGGTGGGCAGGGGGAAGTCCAGCACGGTTATTTCCTCGGCCAAAGTATCGGGCACCTTCAGCACGGGGGAAACTAAGATGATGGTTTTACGTTCGCCGCGCAGCCGGCGCGCCAAATTGCGCAACTTCCGGGCCACTTGCGGGTCGGACAAATAGACGTGGAAGTCCCGCAGGATGAACAGCGCGGGTTCATCCGGCGGGGAGTTCTCCACCTCCTCCAGGGCCGGCAGGGGCAGGCCGGGTGCGGCTTGGGTGCCGTCGTAACCGCGGGCTGCATCCCACACGTGCACCTGACGGGGCGGTTGCTCCCGGCGGGCTACGGCTACAATTTCCTCCTCTACCCGCTGCTCTTCCGCCGTGGGAATGTAGAGCAGCGGATACCGGGCCCGAATATGTAGGTCGAGGGAATCGCGAAACATCATGGCAAATTATTAGGATACCACAAAAAGAGAAATCGTGCAAGAGTTTACACTTAAGTTCTTAATCTCTTTCACTCTGTCTGGCGGGACCACGAAGGGTTTTGCTTGCAAGGGAGGGAATCTGGGGGTAGGAGCAGGTAAACAAGCACCTGGGGGTCGGGGATGATTTACTTCTGTTTGGGTCTTGAAAAACTTTCATGGTCGGGGTACAATAGTGACCGAGCATAAATGAAGGCCATTTTGTCTGTGAACAAGGAGTCCAACTATGAGCTCCAAAGAACGCGTCAAGGCCGCTCTGCGGCATGAGGAGCCTGACCGGGTGCCCACGGGCGAGTTCGCCATTGATTACAAAATCATTGAGCAAGTGCTGGGCCACGAAACCTACTACCGGGCCAAAGCCAAAGAAATCATGGCCCTCTGGGAGGGCCGGCGGGACGAGGTGGTCGAAAGCCAGAAGAAAGACCTCGTTGAGTTTGTGCGCCAGACGGGAATTGATGCCGTCTGTGTCAATCCAGTGCCGCCGCGCAATGCGGTCATCCTCAAACCGAAACGGCTGGACGAGCGCACCTGGGAGGACGAGTGTGGCAATATTCTGCGCTATTCGGAGTTGACGGAGGACATCATGCTGCTCCAACGGGGCGAGCATCCGGAGCGCCGTCCCCCGCAGCCGCCGCCAGACGGGTCGGAATGGGAACTGTGGGACTACGTGGTGCAGGAATTGGGAGAAACGCATTTCATCTTCGCCCGCGGCGTGGGCGGAGTGCCGACGGTGAGTTACTTCTCTGCCCTGGGCATTGAGCAGCGTCTACTGGATTTAGCCGACCGGCCGGAAGAAGTAGCCGCCCAGAAGATGCGGGCAGCCGAGCGGACGGGAGAACTGGTGCGCTTGGCCCTGGCCCGGGGTGCGGATGCGGTCTTCTTCGGAGAGGACTATGGCTACAATTCCGGCCCCTTTATGTCCCCCCAATGCTTCCGCCAGGTCTATTTCCCCGCCCTGAAGCGGCTCTGTGAGGAGACCCACACCGCCGGTGCCCCTGTGCTCTTCCATTCCTGCGGCAACAACGCCCTAATCCTTGACCAGATGGTGGAAGCAGGCATAGACTGCTACCAATCCATTCAGATGTACGAGGACATTGCCGAATACAAGCGGCTCTACGGCGACCGATTGGCCCTCTGGGGCGGGGTGGACATGCATACCTTAGCCGTAGGCACTCCCGAGGCTGTGCGCTGGGAGGCCCGCTACGCCCTTCGTCATTGCGCTCCCGGCGGGGGGCTCATCCTGGGCAGCAGCCACAGCCTCAACATCGGCACCAAATACGAAAACTATATGGCTATGCTGGAGGTAGTGCATCAGGAAGGCTGGTATCGGGCCTGAGTCACGCTCGTCACTCGCGGCCAGACTACTTCATCGCCTACCCCATAGTCGTACACCTCAAACCACGAACCCGCAGGGAACTCTCTCTTCAGTTTGTCGGCCTTGGCCTCAGGGTGAATGGCGGGGTCTATTAACGCCCACTTCCCACTGCGTACCTCGATAATGCGGTACTCCGCATTGCGGGCTGCATTGACCAAACGCGCACCGTGATAGTAGCGATACCGATGGAGTATGAAGGGTGTAGAGGTGAGGACTCGATGGTCTCCGACCCCGGTGACCTTGCCGGTGCCGATGCGCGAATCGAGGTTCAAGCGCAGTTTGGCCCCCTCAGCGGTCTTCTCGGCCCCTAACACCTTATACGCGATACGGCGCACGGGGTTGGTGATGAAGAGGTAGTTGCCGACCATATCGCCGGGGTTCGCCGGGGCAGGGGAAACGGTAATCGTCTCCGTGGCCCGGTCCACTTGGGTAATTTTGGCCCGGTATTCGGGGCTGTCTGAAGTGATGCCGAACTGCCCTTTGACCAGTTTAGTGCCCCCGACCAGCACCATGACAATCGGCACCCCGTCGCGTTCGGAATAGAACCCGAAGCGGCCAGCGAATTCAAACTCGCCCTCGGCGGTGCGTTCGACCGTGGGGTCTGCCGAGACCAGGATGGTGTCGGTGCGGTCGGCTAAGCGTACTACGCAGCCGAAGGCAGGGAAACCGGCCTCGTCAGCCCCCGATACTTTCAGCGGGCGCACTTCCCGAATCAGTGGTTGGTCTGCGTAGGGTTCGATGATGCTGAGCACCTGAGTTTTGACTGGTGCCTCGGCTCGGTTGTGGATGAGGACCCATTTCATCTCGTAAGGAGAGCCACCGGCCGGCGACTTACCGTCACAGATGGCCACCTCAGCACTTGGGGGACTGAGAACCGTGAGGCGCAAGTGCAGCCCATTGGCATCCTTCAGGGCCCAGTCGGCAGACCACACGCCCTGGGGTCTCGCCCGTTCCACGTTGTACAGATGTGGAAAGCCGAACATCAGGCCTCTCCATCCGTAAAGGCCGAATCCACACCCGTGCTCTTTCAGCCACTTGGGGTCGCCATACGGGACCTGCGCGCCCGCGAGCGTACCTCCTTCTTGCTGGGTGAGGGCGAGGCCCTGGGTGGTGAACTCCCCTTCCTGAGCGTGGAAACACCACCAATGCTCCTTGCCGCCAGAGATGCGGTAGAGGTCCACACAGTAGAACTGGTCGCGTCCCACATCCACCAAGACGAGCATCCGGCGCTGCCAATAGTCTGGCAGCAGGCGATAGCCCTTGCCCCGGTCCACTTCATCCACAAAGCCCTGGGCGCGGGCCTCGGCAACGTGAACCGGCCCGGCATCGGCGAAGAGTTGTGCGGTAGCCGTCATCTGGACGAAGGGAATCTGGCGGGCCAAGTTGTGGGTCATCCAGCATTTCTCCCAGTAGCCCCACTGGCGAGGATAGCCCAGGTGGCTCAACAGAGTGCCCTGGTAAGCCTGAAGGCCAATGTCCATAAGGTCGTCGTGGAGGTGGCCGCGGGCATGGCCGTAGTACATCCAGAAGGCTCGCTTGTCCTCTCCCTCGCCGCCGCGCAGAATGGCAATGCCGTAGCCGTCATGCAGCGAACTACGGTCGTTCCAGTCCTCGGGCCAATTTGCTGCCTCCCGTTCCATCTCCTCGCGGGTGAAGGGGAAATCCACAGAGGGCTGCCAGCCGCGGTGATGCACCAACGCCCAAGCGAATTTGGGGTCGCGAAAGACGCGGTAAGCATGCTCGAAGGCCTCTACCCCGCCGTTTTGCCAGGTAATCTTGGGCAACCTCTTGTAGACCGGATGCCCACCGCTATCACCGATGGAGGGATAAGTGCGGTCTATGGTGACGGTGTCCATGGCGAAGTCGAAGATGTTGTGGTAACGGCGGCTCTTCGTCAGGTTGGGATATTTGGCCTCTGGGTAGACCTCCGGCCGCAGTTGCCGCAGGTGCTCGATGGATTCAATGATGGGTCCCAGGGCGGACACGTGCATCCCGTTGTAGCCGCCGGTGGATTCATAGGGCGCGCCGTCGCGGAAGAAGGTGTTGGGGATGAAAATGCGCATCTTCCCCCCGCCGTCGTAGAGCCAATCCATGAACTCGGCCCCCCGCTCGTAGTTCAGCACCTCGGCCAGGCGCGCGAACCCCCGCTGCGGATAAGGCTCGTTGGAGGCACAAGCGCCGTCCATGGTCCCCTGCAGCCAAACCGCGAACAGGTTCTCCTCGATGAACCGGCGCACGTCCTCATGGGTTTTCACCTCGTAGCCCTTGCGCTGGAGGAAGGGGATAATCTCCGAGTCTCGGTCAATCGCCGGAAATATCCGGTCATAGGCCTCGGCCTGGCGCCACTGGTAGCCCGGCTGGTCAATGCAGTAGACGGTGAACCCGCTGCCGGCCAGACAGGGGCCCTCGCTGAAGGGAGCCGGCCCGAAGCGTTCCACCTGGCGGCGACTGTTCCGGTGGCGGTGCTGGGTCATGGTCGCCAGATAGGCGTACTCCACCGCCAGCCGACAGAGCGCGACCAGCGCTTTGTGTACGTACCTTGGGTCCTCGGTGGCCAGATACCCCTCCGCACAGGCGGGCGCGATACGCAACGCCTGGTGGCAGTAAGCCTGACAGATTTCGGCGATGAACCCGTACCGGTTCCCTTTGTACAGACAGCCACCGCCGAAGCCGTCGTCCGGGAAGTCGCCGCTGGTCATGTCCCCCTGAGCGAAGTCATTTGAAGGATACTCCTCCTTGCCAAGGGGGCAGCGAATCTTCCACCGATGGGGCAGGGAGGTATCCTTGGCCCAGGGATAATAAGCCCGCACGCGGTAGATTTCGGCCCCATGGATGGGACAGCCGAGGCGGAGATTTACCCAGTGCCAGCGGGGAATGGTACTATCGGGCTGAATGGCCCAGAGGTCGTCGTCGGATACTTCCAGCCATCTCGCTCCGGCGCCGGGGCCCCTCTTTCGGTAAGCGGCTTTCTCCGCCTCGGTGGTGACGGTCTGCCCCTGCTTCAGTTCGGGCAGGGTCTCGCCTAAGGGCCAGCGACGGGGCAGTTGTACCCCCTTCAAGGTGCGGAACTGGCGCAAATCCTCGAAAGACCATATCTCCACCGGCACCACCACCTCGCCTTGAGGAAGGGAGAAGCGGATTTCCGCCTTCTTGGCTGCCTTGAGCGCGCGGAAGTAGAACTTGCGCACTTCCGCCTTGGTCGGCGGCGGCGTGCGGTCGAACAAGGTCACCCCCTCGGGGACGGTCACCCTGATTGCCGGAGCGTCGGTGGGGACCTTCAGCGCAACCATGAACATGCGGTCCACGCCCACTACGTCCGGAGCGTAAACGACCGGGCTCTCTTCCGCGGCATATCCGGGCGTGCTTCCCCCCAGCGGCAATAACAACAGCCCGGTAGTAAACAGCCAATCATAACGCACCATCATTGCCTCCTTTCGCAGTATTTCTCCACTTCCCACTATATTTGTTTGCCGCCGAACACGCAAAGAGCGCGAAGAAATGGTTCGGAATCCAGGCTTTAGCCCCGCGTACCTTTCCCCGTAATGGTCCGCCAGTATTTCAGCGTAGATGGCGCTGATTCCCGTTCCCGCATGGGTATCGCCAATCACCGGGTAGCGGGGGTTGGGGTTGAAATCCTTGAGAACGGGGCCATGCGCTTAATGGACATCAGCAACTCCGATATGCCTGAACTCCTCTGGAGCCTCAAGGCCGATAGGCTGCCGACCCTACCGTGTCCGTAGGGCCAGTGAACCCCGGTCCTCCAGCAGCGAGGTAGCCGTGACTGGCGCCGGAGGACTCCGGGCTGACCCAAAAGGCATAAAGCCGGCCGCTCCTCAGGTAGAAGCGAAACTTAACGGGTTTCCCCGCCAGCGCCGACAGGTCATCCGCACCCTTCCAGCGCACCGGTTGGAGCGTCCGGTCGACGCGAATGGGAACACAGTTGTCGCGGGAAAAGGGGGCGATTACCCGCCCGCCTTCATCCAGGACTTCGGCGCGCAATTCGCCGGATTGGGCGTCCACGTTGACGAAGCAGTATCGGCCGCTGAACTTAACCGGTCGAGTGGTTAGGGTGCCCTCCCTTTCGCCTGCGTCCATAGAGGCGAATCCGTCCCGGCGCAAGGTGGCCAGACCGGTGCTGCACACTCCGGAGGCTGGCGAGCCGGGGACGCCGGCCCGGCCGCTGACGTAGAAATAGAGTTTATCTCCTACCACCAGACAGCAGCCGCCCGCGGACTGAACGTTGCCCCAGTTCCAGTCACCCTGACGTTCGGAAACGGGGATAAAGGCGCGACGGTCGGGCCGATACCAGTGGAACCCATCACGGCTGAAGCCCACGCACACCTCATTGGGCTTGGCACGGTCTCTCGGCTGGCCCCGCCAGATGCTGAACAGGCCCAAGAGCACACTTTCGTAAGCCACGGCGTCCAAATTGTAAAGTTGTGGCTGGATGTTGAGGTCGGGTCGCTTCGGGTCCAAGCGGTCGGCGCCAACCCACAGCGGCGGCTCCCCGGCCCGCCACTTCGCACCGGCAAGCACGTCCGCATGCTCCCAATAGCGGCGGCAACGTCCCACTCCCTCAGGGGGACGGAAATACTCCCGCAGGCTGTACACCCATACCTTACGGAAGGGGTTGTAAAAGACGGTTGTGCGGTCCCCACACTGGCCGCTGCGGGCCACTTCCTTCCAGTGAATTCCGTCGGCCGAGAAGTGAAGGGAAAGCCCTCCCTTGAAGTCGAAGAGGAACATTTTGTAACGCCGCTGGGGGTCTTTCTCCGCCAGGTCCAGCCACACCGTGCCGGAATCCCGGCGCGAGGTGTGCACGATGTTGGTCCCCGGCTGCACATCCAGGGCCGGCTTCTCCCAGTGGATGCCGTCCTGAGAAGTGGCATAGGCCGTAGCGCGACAGTATCCGGCCATGTACCACATCTTGAACAGGCGGTCTTGGGGGTCGTACCAGACGCCATCGCTGAAGACCATGGCCGTGGGAGCCGGATGGTCCCCCGAGGTGCTCTCCTCCACCTCCCAGGGCTTGTCCGGCTTGAGGACTGGGTTGTCCGGGTAATACTCGGCCTGGTGGAAGGTCCGTTGCAGCGTGGTGTGCTCAATGAGGAAGTCATCTACGAAGAGTTGTCGTCCGACGTCAATGGGAATGACGGTCGGGGGAGAGGTGAGGTAGGGGGGCAGCGGGGGCGGGTCCAGGGTCAGGGCTGTAACCCGCGGCGGCCAGGGGGACGGCAGGCGGATGCCATTGTACAGCGTTTCGCCCCCCCTTGCTTCCCCGCGTTCCGCTCCGGCCACCTGGGCCGCTGTGGTGAGGCTGGTGGCCGCGACCAACAGGCAAAGCGACTTTGTCAGTCGCGCTTTGGCTCCTCTCGCTTCCCCACGGCGACCGTTCTCCGGGCTGTTAGTCGGGCGCAATTGTCTGTACATGGTTATCTTCCTCTCCTCATGATTAACGCTCAGGCTCAGCAGGACAAGCGGGCTCAAGCACGCTTGAGCCTCCTTACCCTGCTCAGCCCCTCCGTTTACGTGGGGGTCTCTTTTAGTATGTCGTCCAGCATCCGTAACTGCTCAAGTGGCCCTCATCCCCGGCCCCTCTCCCACCGGTGGGGGAGGGGAGAAACTGGCGTTTACCACTACTTACTCCCTCTCCTGCAGGCGGGAGAGGGGGTCAGGGGGGTGGGGGCTGAGTAATTACCTCGACAATGTTAAATTCGTCGCTTAGACCCGCCCAAGGTTGAAATCTTGGGCTATGGTTACCAAGTGGATGGGAAACCGACTTAACCAACTTAAGTTGGTTTGGTAAAGGAGTCAGGCTTTAGCCGGGCCCTAACTTCTCAGAGCGACCTTCCTATGGCCGCAGCCTGACCTCGGTTACCCACATGAGGTCGGGCCGGCGCGGGTGATTGCCTTTAGGCGGAACCCACACGAGCACCCGGTCGGTCGTGGTCGGCAAGAACAAGTGGACGCTGGTTCGGGCTTCCGGGTGGTTCTGCACCTTGAGGACGCTGACCCACCGCTGGCCGTCCCAGGTCATAATGGCGTAGCGGCTGGAAGTCCAGAACGTGCCCTGATAGTTGGCCCAACTAATCTCGAGGCCTGAAACTTCACGCGGCTTGGGAAACACCAAACACAACCAGTGGGCCGTATCCGTCTCCGCTGAGGCCCAGGTGGAGCCGAAAGTGGTCTTACCGGGCGTCTGGAGTTCGCCGTCAACTATGCACTCCACGTTCTCATAGCCGGGGAAAATCGAGTCCACGAAAACTTTCAGCCCCTCGGGTGTGGTGGCCGTCGGCTTGCTCAAGTCAATCTGAGGCGGTCGAGTGACCGTGAAGGTGAAGGTCGTAGTGCAGTCAGCAAAATCGGGTGCGAAGTCGTCGCAGCGAACCACGATTCGGATGACGCCCTCGGGCTGCCCGCCCTTTAACTTCGGCAGCGAACACACGATGCGGCCCCGCTTGTTGTCCTCCGGATGGGGCAAAAAGCGAAGGCCGGGACTGCCGGCCCGCACGAGTGTACCGTTAATTGTGGCCCAAACGGAGGCAGCGTTCAAGGGGTTTTGGGTGTCCCTCACCAGCAGGTCGAAGGTTTTCGGCGGCGCGTCTAACCATCCCAGGTCAATCTCGGCGGCTGGCGCCACGTTCTTCCCATCCACCGTGATTCTTTCGACCTTAGGCGGAGTGCTGTCCTCAGCCACGAGCCAGTCGGGCTTGCCAATGAGGACCACCGTGCTGCCGGCCAGGAGTTGCTCAGGCGAGAGGGTGAAGGTCACCGTCTCCAGCGGCCCTTCCTGCACCTCGGGCAGGGGCACCCATTTACCTTCCGCGTTGCGGTACAGGTGTTGCCCCTCTTCTCCGGGCGCAGGCAGCGAGATAGTGACCTTCGAGGTGGTCCGGACTAAGTATCGGACCCCGCCCTCCAGTTCCGCTTCCGCGGCTGGAGCAGTCGTTCCTGCCAACAGCGCGACCAACATGGTCCGGCTAATCACCTTGCTTAACGGATACATTAGATTGACCCCTTCCCCCAGTTTCCTAATTGCCGGATTTCCGAGTCGCCAAGTGCAGAAAGACGGTCGTTACAATGATAACACACTTTGAAGGGTCCGTCAAGGCTTTTCCCACTCCAGTTAGAGGTAGGCTACCATCCCTGTCGGTCATAGTTTCTCTGCTTGACTAAGGTCTGACTACGGGGTATAATAACCTTGATGGACCGACGAGTGATTTACTGGGGCGGGGCAGCGGTGGTAGTAGCGCTGCTTTACAGTCTGGCCCGAGGGTTTGGGGCCCGGCCGGCAGTGGAGGCTATGCTCGTGCGGCGGGGGACGCTGACGGCGGAACTGTCCACCACAGGCACGGTTGAAGCCCCGGAAATAACCCTCAGCGCCAAAACCGCGGGGCGACTGCGGGATGTGTTGGTGGACGAGGGGGATGCGGTGGTGCGCGGGCAAGTTCTGGCCCGGCTGGAAAACACCTTGCAAACGGCTCTCATGCGGGAGGCAGAAAGCACCCTGGCGGCCTCTCAAGCGCGAACGAGCCAGGCGGCTATAGCGGTGGATTTGGCTCGTTCTCAAACGGAGGCCCAAGTGGCCCAGGCGGAGGCGGCTTTACGGGCGGCAGAGGCGCGGTTGGAGCAGTTGCGGCGTGGGGCGCGGCCGGAGGAGCGGCGGCA
>DTZQ01000421.1 GCA_012961305.1 Armatimonadota bacterium
CCCCGATGAGCCTTGCCTTTCATCCTTCCCCGCTGTACCTTACGATATTTCTCGCGTCTGGGCATCAACATCGGCCTGCTCTCCCTCTCCCCCTACTACTCGCAGCCGCTCCACCGGCCGGGCCTTTTCCGGCAGAACGTCTCCCCGGTAAATCCACACCTTCACCCCGATATTGCCATAAGTAGTAGGTGCCTCAGCAAACCCATAGTCAATATCAGCCCTGATGGTCTGCAAGGGAATTTTCCCCTCCTTCATCGTCACCTTTCGCGCCATCTCGGCCCCTGCCAACCGACCCGCACAGGTGATTTTCACTCCCCTGGCCCCCGCCCTCATGGTGTTCTGGATAGCCTGGCGCATGGCCCGGCGAAAACTGATGCGCCGACTTAACTGGAAAGCCACCCTTTCGGCCACCAACTGGGCCTCTAAATCGGGCCGTCGCACCTCAATTACGTTAATGGTAACCTGCTTCCCATCGGTCAATTTTTCCAATTCCCGGCGTATCTCTTCCACCCCTCGACCTGCCCGGCCGATAATAATCCCTGGCCGCGCTGTGTGCACGGTAATAGTGACGTTATTGACCTCACGCACAATCTCCACCTTAGATATATTGGCGTTGCGCATTCGCTCATCTTTCCAGAAGAACTCCCGAATGCGCATATCCTCCAATACGAACTCTGTATACTGGCGGTCAGAAAACCACTTAGAGTCCCACTCCTTGATGTATCCCAACCGAAATCCCGTAGGGTGAACTTTCTGGCCCACGTTCCTTTACTCCTCCTGCTCCTCTACTTCAATGGTAATGTGGCTGGTGCGTTTCCGAATACGATAGGCCCGACCCTGCGCCCGGGGCCTAATCCGGGGAATGGTAAATCCTTCGTCCACATAAGCGGCTGAAATGTATAAGTTTTCTTCGTCCATTTCGTAGTTTTCCCGGGCGTTGGCTTGCGCTTGCCGGACCACTTTTTTCACTATGGGCGCGGCACGGCTGTTGATGAAATCCAACAATTGTAGGGCCTCATTTACTTTCCTACCCCGAATTAAGTTCACCACCCGCCGTATCTTGTACGGCGACATACGCACCAGGCGCGCCCTTGCCCTTATAGCCATGACTTCCTCCACCTCTCAACGGGGCCGAGTTGTTCGCTCCGATTTCTCCTTATGGCCCCGGAACGTGCGGGTGGGAGCAAATTCCCCCAATTTATGTCCCACCATGTTTTCGGTGATGAACACCGGCACGTGGCGGCGTCCATCGTACACCCCGATAGTATGTCCAATCATTTCCGGGATAATCGTTGAACGACGCGACCAGGTCTTGATAATCCGCCGTTCCCCAGTAGTGTTCATAATTTCAATTTTCCGCCGCAGTTTAGGGTCTACATATGGTCCTTTTTTAAGCGACCTGGGCATCGTGACACCTCCTTTGCCGCTTACTTCCGCCGCCTCACGATGAGCCGGTCGCTCGGCTTCTTGCGGCGCGTTTTACGTCCCAAGGCAGGCTTGCCCCACTTGGTCACAGGACATTTCCGTCCAATGGAACACCCCCCTTCACCCCCCCCGTGGGGATGGTCGTTGGGATTCATGGCCAGTCCCCGTACACTTGGCCGCCGTCCCAGCCAACGCAGGCGGCCAGCCTTACCAATGGTAATGTTGCCGTGGTCCGCGTTTCCCACCTGTCCCACGGTGGCCTTACAATCCACCGGCACCATCCGCACCTCCCCCGAGGGCAAGCGCAGCAGAGCATGTTTACCTTCCCGGGCCATTAGTTGGGCATAGCAACCCGCGCTCCGCGCCAACTGGCCTCCCCGTCCCGGAATCAACTCAATGTTATGCACCACCGTACCCAAAGGCAGCACCCGCAACGGTAAAGCATTTCCCGGCTTTACCGGAGCCTGCTCACCGGATAGAACCTCATCCCCTACTTTAAGTCCCACAGGCGCTAAAATGTACCGTTTTTCCCCATCTACGTAGGACAACAGCGCAATATGGGCTGACCGGTTGGGGTCATATTCAATACTGCGCACTTGGGCCGGGATGCCGTCTTTGTCCCGTTTGAAGTCAATGAGACGGTATCGGCGCTTATGTCCACCTCCCCGGTGGCGTACGCTAATGTGGCCCTTTCTATCCCGACCGCCTGTTTTCTTCAGGGGGCGCAGCAGGCTTTTTTCCGGCTGGTCCCGCGTAATTTCCTCAAAAGAAGTCACCGTCATGGCCCGGCGACCAGGGGAAGTTGGTTTGTATTGCTTTATCGGCATGGTTCGCTCCTCATTCCAAGCCTAAACCCCCTCAAAAATGGGAATTTTCTGTCCCGGCCGCACAGTAACTATGGCTTTCTTCCAGCGGGGCGTTCGGCCCTCGGGAAACCGACCCAATCGCCGCCGCTTGCCCCGCACCCACATGGTGTTCACTTTGACCACCTCAACGTTGAAAATCTCCTCCACCGCGCGGCGAATTTCAATTTTATTGGCCTCCGGATGCACCTGAAAAATGTATTTGTTCTGCTCCGTGGCCAGGTAGTAACTTTTCTCCGTCGCCACCGGGCGAACGATGATGTCCCGGGGATCCTTCATCTTGACACCCACTCCTCCTCAATCCGCCTCATCGCTGCTCGCGTCGCAATTACTACCTCATGGAGCAGCAGGTCATACACACTTACATAAGGGGCAGTGTATATGTTCACCTGGGGCAGGTTACGAAAGGCCCGCGCCAGTTCCCTTTCCTCCGTTGCCAGAAGCAAGAGTATCCGGCGGGCATCGGTCAGAGCGGCAATTACCTCGGCCGCATATTTGGTTTTGAGCGCCGGCAAGGTCAGTTCATCCACCACCAACCAGGCTCCTTCTTTTACTTTAGCGGAAAAGGCAGAGAACAACGCTTTACGCCGGACTTTGCGGGGTACTTTCTTAGAATAGTCCCGGGG
The DNA here is from genome assembly GCA_012961305.1 of Armatimonadota bacterium. Taxonomy (GTDB): domain Bacteria; phylum Armatimonadota; class UBA10988; order UBA10988; family DTZQ01; genus DTZQ01. Next base: position 2,915 of record DTZQ01000421.1, read on the forward strand.
TTTGGGCCCAAATACCACTCCCCCTCCCACCCACAAAGGTGACCGCCGACTGCCATGTCGCGCTCGTCCCGTACCTTTCTGACGCCAAGGTTTAGCCCCTCCTCCCCTCACTTCTCCCCGAGTTTTGGTAGAGGCTGTGCCTGCTCGCCGGGCAGCCAACTGCGCCACTACTACTTGGTGCATCAAGTCCGGTCGTACCTCTGCTCCAAAAATCAGGTCTGACACTGATAGTCGCCCCACCTCCTGCCCTTTTATATCTACCACGGGCACTTCCGCCATTGCTTTCCTCCTATGCCTCGGCAGTAATTACCACCAATCCCCCCCGAGGCCCTGGCACTGCCCCTTTGACCACCAGCAAGTTATGCTCCGGGTCTACCATCAACACCTCCAAGTTGCGCACTGTATGTCGGGCATTTCCCATATGCCCCGGGCTTTTCTTTCCCGGAAACACCCGCGCCGCGTCCGTAGCCCCCGCGGAGGCCGGGGTACGATGGATTTTCGCCCCATGAGAGGCCTTGTGTCCGTGAAAACCCCACCGCTTCATTACTCCGGCAAAGCCCCGTCCTTTGGTAGTACCCCGCACATTAACCCGTTCCCCTACTTGGAAAATATCAACCTTCAGTTCTTCCCCCACCGCCGCCGTTTCCGGTGAAGCATCCCGGATTTCCCTCAGGTGCCGGCAATACTGTTCAGGTTTTAACCCCGCTCGCTTGAAATGGCCCACTTGAGGCTTTTTCACCCGTTGGGGTTTGACTTTCCCAAACCCCAATTGCAAGGCTTCATATCCATCCCGCTCCTTGGTCCGGTGTTGGACTACAATACAAGGTCCCGCTTCCAGTACTGTTGCGGCTACCCCCTCCCCGCTCATCACCGCTATCGGTTCCGACAAATCCGCCTGGAGGATTTTGTTCGCTACTGCTTCCGTAATTAGAGTTCCTCTCCCCGCTATTATCTTTCCAGATTTAGCATCTACCACATCCTCCGCCAGGAACCATCCAACCAGTGATTTTATTTGTTCGCCTCCCGACCCGGCTTTCAAATCCCCTGGCTCCACCAGGCGCCGAGGGAAGAAGTAAGTCATACCAATTTTACGTCCAATAAGTCCTTTTTTCCCCGCCATTGCTCCTGTCCCTTACAGTTTAATCTCGATGTCCACACCGCCGGGAATGTCCAACCGCATCAAGGCATCTACTGTCCGCGGACTTGGTTCCAAGATGTCAATTAGTCGCTTGTGGGTTCTTATTTCAAAATGCTCCATCGACTCCTTGTCAATAAACGGCGATTTGGGCACACAAAACCGATTGATTTCCGTAGGCAAGGGTATCGGCCCCCGTACGTTCGCCCCCGTACGCAGGGCAGTCTGCACAATTCGCTGTGCCCACTGGTCCAGAATTTTGTGGTCAAATGCCTTCAGACGAATTCTGATTTTGTCCTGCTGCGGCATATTCCGCTCCTAACGGAAGAGAGGGCTGCCCTGGGACAGCCCTCTCCTCACTTACTCAATGATTTTGGTCACCACCCCAGCCCCAACCGTACGTCCTCCCTCCCTAATCGCAAACCGCAATCCCTCCTCCATCGC
>DTZQ01000422.1 GCA_012961305.1 Armatimonadota bacterium
TACAACCACCCCTGGCCACCCCGATGCAGGCCACACCCCCTTTCTTCCCCCCGCGTGCGGGGGATAGAGGGGGGGCACCCTGCATCGCGGTGGCCGGGCAGTGGCATCTGCAACCTGCACCTCACTGTTCACGCTGGACGATGAACGTGGCCAGGGCTCGCAGGGGGTCGGCTTCGGAGCCAAAAGCAGACAGAGCGTCCTGCGCCTGGGCTATAAGTTCCTGCGCGCGGGCCTGGGACTGCTCCAGGCCAAACACATACGGATAGGTGACCTTGGCCCGCTCCTGGTCTCGACCCACTGGCTTACCCAAAGTTTTTTCGTCGCCGATGATGTCCAACACGTCGTCCATAATTTGGAAGGCCAGGCCGATAAGTTTTCCATACTGGGTCAGAGCCTCTAACTGCTTCTCTGTCGCCCCGCCCAAGATGGCTCCACAGCGCACCGCGGCGCGAATGAGGGCTGTAGTTTTACGCAGGTGGATGGCCTCAACCAAGGCTGCGTCTGGTTCCCGGTGTTCTGCCTCCAAATCCATGACCTGTCCTCCCACCATCCCGGTGGCTCCGGCGGCGGTGCTCAACTCTGCCACCACCCGCACCACTCGCTCGGGCGACACGCCCTTAACCTCCGCGTTTTGGGCTGCCAGTTGAAAACCCAGGGTCAACAAAGCATCCCCGGCCAACAGGGCTGTGGCTTCGTCGAAGGCCCGATGGCAACTTGGCCGGCCGCGGCGAAAGTCGTCATCGTCCATACAGGGCAAGTCATCGTGAATAAGCGAATAGGTATGGACGCACTCGAAGGCGCAGGCTGTAAGTAAGGCTTTTTCCGGCTCGCCCCCTACGGCCGCCACACTGTCCAAAACCAGCATGGGCCGGAGTCGTTTGCCCCCTCCCAAGACGCTGTAGCGCATGGCTTGGTGCAAGCGGGTTGGCGGCGCCTCGGCCGGGGGCAGGTACTCATCCAACGCCCGGTCAATCCACTCCCGCCGGGCCTGCCAGTGGGCGGGGAAGTTCATCTCGTTCCTCCACCTTTAGCGTTCCGTCCGCCTGCTCCCGAAGGATTCTCAATTTCTTCTCCGCCTCGCTCAAGCGAGCCAGGCAGAGGTTTCGCAGGCGAATGCCCTCCTCATACAATCTAAGCGATTCCTCCAGGGTAAGCGTTCCCCGTTCTAACTGGGCGACTATCTCCTCCCACCGCTGGAGGGCTTCTTCAAAGGTCAGTTCCTCCCCCGAGGGGGCCCGGCTACCCTGTCCAGTGGTGCATTCGCCCCTTTGTGCCTCTATGACTTCCTCCAGCTCGCTCATTCCTTGTCCTCCCTCCTAGCGGGCACTATCCCTTCAATCCAACAGGTCACCCGTCCATCGCGCAGGAGCACCTCGCCATGGCGACCCACCCGCGCCTTGGTGACGGTATCCACAACCTCCCGCCCTGGCAACTGCAGGAAAATACTGTATCCTCGCTCCAGCACATTGCGGGGATTAAGGGCCTCCAGCGTCTGAGCCAGGGCGGTTACTCGTTCCCGCCGCTGGCGGGAGTCATTTTCTTCGGCTCGCTGCTGGCGCTCAGCGAGTTCGTCCACCATTTGGACCCAAGCCTCCCAGCGCTCCTCCGGGTGGGTCATGACCCGACGTTGGGCCAGGGCCTCCACCCTTTGACGCGCCTGTTCCACCCCTCGGGTCAGGGCCTGTTCCAGGCGGGTCTCCAACTGGCGCACGCGGGCCAGCCATTCTTCCCGATTAGGAACGACCACTTCCGCGGCCGCGGAGGGAGTGGGGGCCCGGCGGTCAGCCACGAAATCGGCAATGGTAAAATCGGTCTCATGGCCTACTGCACTGACCACCGGCACTCGCGAGGCCGCGATGGCTCGGGCCAGCGCTTCGTCGTTAAAGGCCCACAAATCCTCTATGGAACCGCCACCCCGCCCCAGGATAATGACTTCTACTTCCTCCCGCCGGTTCAGCACTTCCAAGGCATGTATTAGGGCCGGAACGGCCTCGGCTCCCTGCACCAGGGAAGGGTACAGCAGGATTTGCACACTGCCCCACCGGCGGCGGATGATGCTGCAGATGTCCCGCAGGGCCGCTCCCGCTTCCGAAGTGATAACTCCCACTGTGCGGGGGAAGGCCGGCAGGGGTCGCTTACGAGCCGGGTCGAACAGTCCCTCGGCTTCTAACCGGCGCTTCAGGGCCTCGAAGGCTGCATATAACGCTCCTGGGCCCGCGTAAGTCAACCGTCTGACGTAAAGTTGATACTGTCCCCCCGGCTCGTAAACTGCCACCCGCCCTTCGGCGATGACCTGCAGTCCGTCTTGGGGTCGGAAAGACAAGTAGGCCGCCTCCCGGCGGAACATCACGCACCGCAGTTGGCTGCGGGCATCCTTCAGGGTGAAATAGTGATGTCCTGAGGTGTGCACCTTGTAGTTAGACAGTTCACCCTGCACACGCACCTGCTGCAGCGTTTCACAATTTTCCAGCAGCGCGGCCACCAAGCGAGTTATTTGGGTGACCGAGAAGGGCCTTGGAGCCTCAGGACCCTTCGCGGTTTCGCTGCTGGCGAGCCAAGTTGCCCAAGATGCCGTTGACAAATTTGTGAGACTCCTCAGTACTGTACTTCTTGGCCAATTCTACTGCTTCATTGATGGATACGCTGGCCGGGATGTCATCGCAGTACAGAAGTTCATAGGCGGCTAAGCGCAAGATAGCCCGGTCTACACTGGCCATGCGAGAAACCGGCCACTCCCCGGAGAGTTGGTTCAGCACCGCGTCAATTTCCCCCAAGTGTTCCAGCGTACCCCGGGCCAGTTCCACCCCGAAGTTCCAGGCTTCCGGCGGCAGGTTGCATTCTAACTGGTTGATTTCCACTACGTAACCCAAAGGCAAACTGGCCACGTCCACCTGAAACAGCAAACTCAAAGCCTGTTCACGTCCTAAACTTCGCCGCCGCACCTTAATTCCCCTCCGCCTTGGTCTGAAAATAGCCCCCGTTACGGACACTAACCACTGCCCATCAAGCACCTAAACCGCGATACCCATACGCCGTTGGAGGAAGTTAGTGTTGATTTCGCCCCGGCGGAAGAAGGCATTAGCCAGAATGCGCCGGTGGAAATCCAGATTGGTCTTGACCCCCTCGATTTCCAACTCCTGCAGGGCTCGTTCCATGCGGGAGATGGCTTCCTCCCGGTCGCTGCCCCAAGCAATGACCTTGGCCAGCAAGGGGTCGTAAAAGGAGGACACTCGATAGCCGGGATAAATGTGAGTATCCACGCGTACACCGATGCCCCCGGGCAACATACAGTGGGTAATTTCCCCGGTACAGGGTTGAAATCCCTGTTCCGGGTCTACTGCCATGATGCGACATTCAATGGCGTGACCACGCAACCTAAGGTCGCGCTGCCGATATGGTAACCTCTCCCCAGCCGCGACGCGAATCTGTTCCTTGACGAGGTCCAAGCCGGTCACACATTCAGTTACGGGGTGTTCCACCTGGACCCGGGTGTTCATTTCCATGAAATAGAACTTGTTGTCTTGGTCGAGCAGAAACTCCACGGTGCCGGCGTTGGCATATTTGACTGCCCGGGCGGCTTTCACTGCTGCTTCCCCCAACCGATGTCGCAGGGCCGGATTGACCGCCACCGAAGGAGCCTCCTCCAACATCTTCTGGTGGTACGAGGTCTGGATAGAACACTCCCGCTCGAACAAATGCACAACATGGCCATGCTGGTCGGCCAGGATTTGCACTTCTATGTGGCGGGGTTCGGAAATGTACTTTTCCACGTACACCGTGCCATCCCCGAAAGCGGCTTCAGCCTCCCGTCGGGCGGTTTTAATAGCACGTTGTAAATCCTCCGCATTGTGGGCCAACCGCATCCCTCGTCCCCCTCCCCCGGCGGCGGCTTTGATGATGACTGGATAACCCACCTCCTCCGCAAAGCGCAAGGCCTCGGCGCCATTATCGCTGCAATGGTTGAGGCCGGGCACCACGGGCACCCCAACTTCCTGCATAGTTTGCCGCGCCACCGCTTTGTTGCCCATGAGTTCCATGGCTTGGGGAGGAGGGCCGATGAAGGTGAGGTTGCAGGCCTCACAGTTCTCTGCAAACTCCGGCTTTTCCGCTAAGCCACCGTAGCCGGGGTGAATGGCATCGGCGCCGGTGATAACCGCCGCCATGATGATATTGGGAATGTTCAAGTAACTCTCCCGCATGGGCGGGGGACCTATGCGTACAGTTTCATCGGCCAGGCGCACATGCAGCGCATCTTCGTCCGCCTCAGAGTAAATCGCTACTGTGGCGATTTTCATCTCTCGGCAGGCCCGGATAATGCGCACCGCGATTTCGCCCCGGTCGGCAATTAAGATTTTCTTAAACACAGGCCAACTCCTCCCTCAAAACTGCTCGTGTCCTGGGTGGACACAGCGGACCTTACCGGTACGAGGGTCATATTGATAAGGCTCCCCCCCTACCGGACAGCGGAAAAATTCCTCGCCCACTCCCAAATTAAGGGCTTTTAGATTAGGTGGGTTGCCCTGGCCAGTCATCTGATACATCTGGATGGCCTGGCGGATTTGGAGGAGGTTACTTTTACATTCCAGGCCGCTGGCTCGTTCCATGGCCGCTTGGGGCACCGGAGTTGCTTCGCCCCCTTTCCCCCTCTGGCCATGGGGATAGAAAAACCAATAGGCCAGCCCCAAGAGGATGACTATCACGACCAGCAGACCCACTAAAGTTTGGCCTCGTAGTTTCCTTTGGTTCATGGCTTTTCCTTCACTCCCCTTCGCCCAAGGGTTCCACGGTGAACAGTTCCTGGCCGTACTCAACAGGCTGCTCGTTCTCCGCGAAAATGCCAATAATGCGGCCGCGCACCGGACTGCGCACCTCACTGAGCACCCGCATAGACTCAATAGCAGCAATGGTTTGCCCCTCCTCCACCACACTGCCAATTTCCACCAGCGGCGGTCCCTCAGACCCCAGTCCTCGATAGAATATCCCTACCAGATGGGATTTAACCAATACATGCGCCGGCTCAGCCACCGGTTCCTCCACAGGGACCATTTCCGCCGGCTCCGTTGGCGCCGGAACGGGGGCTAACTCCCCCGCTGGCGGCACCATGGGCAGCGCCGGCGGGCGCTTTTTTACCGTAATCCGCTGCTCTCCATGCTGGAGGGTTAGTTCGGTAATCGCCGCCTCCCGTACCAAGGCCAGAATTTCGCGCAGGTATTCCAAATCCACGACTCTCACTTGCCTCCGGTCACCGACTCTGGAGCGGCTTCCCCTTCCTCCACCTCCGTTATCTCAACGGTTTCAGGAACCTGCTGGCGCAGGGCCTCAACCTCCGTTGCTAAACGCTGTACTTCCTGCCTGAGTTCCTCCCATTCTTCCCTGGTGGGAAAGGCATCGAGTCGCTGCAGCGCCCGCTCACATTGGACTACCCGGATTTCCATCTCCCCCAAGGCCTGGCGCAAAGTGGCCATCTGCTGCTCTCCGGCCCGGTAGATGTCGTGGAAGAACTCCAGCCGTTCGCGCATACTGTTGATTTCCCGGTAAACTAAGCCCACATCCCGCTGCGTGGCCTCGAGGCTCTGTCGCAGACGGCGCATCTCCTCTAACACGTATTCCAGTTGCTTCTCGAGGTTCTCTACCCGCTCCTCCAACTTTTCCAACCGTTCCTCAATGGAACCCAAGCGCCGCTCATGCTCCTCCAATATCGCCTCAAGGCGGTCCATACGCTCCTCAAGGTGCTCCATACACTCCTCA
>DTZQ01000423.1 GCA_012961305.1 Armatimonadota bacterium
CCCTTAATTCTCCCCCTCTTCCACCCGTGGAAGAGGGGCCGGGGGTGAGGGCCACCTGAGTAGCCAGTAACCAAAATGGGTGGGAAGGGGTGGTTGCCAAACAGCCGGGATTGGTGTATAATCAGGAAAAAGTTCATTGTGTCGGAGGTGGAGAAATGAGCGGTTCCTTAGTCTGGGCTTGGGCCCTGGGAGGGTTAGTGCTGGGTAGCGCGGGGGGAGGGGCAAAGGAGGCTTGCATTCGCATAGATGTGCACGCGGAGCGGGGGCCGGTCAACCGGCTGGTGTGGGGCAACAACATGTTGGGCTATCAGTACGAAGCCTGGGAACATACCCGCCCGGAGTACAGCGACCGCGGGGCCGGAATCTGGGACCCGGAGAGGCGGCGGCCGGTGCCCGAATTGGTGGCTTTGGCCAAGCAGGCGGGGTTGAGCGTCTCCCGCTGGCCGGGGGGCTGTGGCACCCACCGTTTCGACTGGAAAAAGACCGTTGGCCCATTGGAAGGGCGACCTCGGCAGAAGTTTGGCCTGCCGGAGTTCCTGCAGCATTGTGCGGCCATTGGCGCCGAGCCCATCATCACGGTCAGCGCTTTCCTCCCCTCCCCCGCAGATTTGGCCGATTTGGTCGAGTACTGCAACGCGCCCCTTGGCGGTTCCAATCCCAACGGCGGAGTGGACTGGGCGGCGCTGCGGGCGAACGACGGGCATCCAGAGCCCTGGAACGTAATTTGGTTTGAGTACGGCAACGAAACCGACCACGGCGACCACCGGGGACACAAATGGACCCCTCAGGAGTACGCCACCCGGTTTATCGCTGCCCGCAGGGCCATGAAGGCTGTAGACCCGCGCATCAAACTCGGAGCGGTGCTGCAAAACACCGTGACCCCCAACTTTGGCCCCTGGACCCGCACGGTGCTGAAGGAAACCGCCCCGCATCTGGACTTCGTCATTCACCACTGCTACCTGCCCCGTTACCGTCGCAACGATGGTGTGCCCGACGCGGAGACACTCTTCCGCCTCGGACTGGCCGGCTACGAGCAGATGTACGAGCACTACCGAAAACTTAACGCCCTGATTCGCGAACTCACCGGCCGGGAGGACATACCCCTGGCCATTACCGAGTTCAACGGTCATTTCGTGCAGGAGAAACCAGTCCCCTACCGCCTGTGCTTGGGCAATGCCCTCATCAATGCGGAGTTCCTGCGCCTGTTCATGCAGCCGGAGTTGAACATCGCCCGGGCCAATTTCTGGCAGTTCAGCAACGAGTACTGGGGTATGATTAAGGGCTATGAACCGCCCTACGTGAAGCGGCCCAACTACTACGTGTTCCAACTTTACCGGGAGCACTTCGGCGAGGTGCTGCTGAAGGCAGAGGTGGAATGTCCCACCTACGAAACGGAAGGGGGGTACGGGATACGGCCTCGTCAGGGCCAGCCGCGGGAGTTCCACCTGTTCCCGGAGAACGTACTGCCGCCGCAGGAGTGGAAGTTGACCCCGGTGGAAGGAGTGCGGCAGCGGGTGGAGGAGGGGGTGTTGGTGGTGGACCTCGAAACCGACGAGGATTTGAACTACTACCATGCTACCATGCGCCTGCCAGCGGAGCCGAACCTGGGCTACCGTTTGACCGGCTGGGTGCGCTGTGAGGGACTGCGCTCGGCCCAGGGGCCGCGTTTTCAGATTGGTGACGGGCGGGGCTGGGAGGCCACTCATTCGGCGGCCCTGACGCCGGACGTGGTCACGGGCACCAGCGAGTGGGTGGAGGTGAGTTGCGATTATGTGACCCTGCCGGACGCCCAAGACCTGCTCATCCACGCTCGCCGCCTGGGAGGCGGGGGCGGGCGCGGACGGCTGTTCTTCCGGGGGGTGAAAGTGCAACGGTTTATTCCCCAGAACTACGGTGCGGTGCCGGTGTTGGGAGTGAACACCAGCCGCAGTGGTGATGGGCGGACGGTGTTCGCCATGGTGGTCAACAAGGCTTTGGAAGGCCCTTTATCTACCCGTCTGGAGTTGGTGGGGGCAGAGGTGGCCTCGGCTCGCGCCTGGAGCCTGACCGGGCCCCGCGTGGACGCTACTAATGAGGCCGACCCCTACTCGGTAACGGTACGGGAGTGGCCCCTTGCCGTGACGAACGGAACGGCGACCATCGAACTTCCGCCCCATTCCCTGACGGCGGTGGAGTTGACCGTAGAGCAGTGAACTTTGTTTTTGTAGGGGTAGACGTGGCCCAGCGGTGCTTTGAGGTAGCCGTGCTCGCTGAACGACGGGAAGTCGTGGAGCCAGGCTGTACCCTGGCGACGGAGGAAGAACTCTTAGCGCGGCTGCTTCGTTTAGCCCCGCCGGAGGGGATATGGGTGGGAGTTGACGCCCCATTGACCTGGCCTACGGCGGGCAAATGGCGCCCTTGTGACCGACTCCTGCAACAGGAAGGGATACCCCTCTACTCGCCCCTCATGCCCCACTTCCGCCTCCTGGCCGAGCGGGGTATGGCTTTGGCTGCGCGACTTCGGGCCGCGGGAATGCGCTGCGAAGAGGTGTATCCCTACGCCGCGCGGGTGCGTTTGGGTCTGGGCCGAGGCGCGAAAAAGCACACCCGGGCCGGACGGCAGGCCATTCAAAAGGATTTGTCCCGCCACCTGGATTTGCGACTGGGTCGAGGGGAACTCCTGTCCCACGATGCTTTGGACGCGTTGATTGCGGCCTACACCATGTGGCTTTACGCCCACGGGCAGGCGGAGGCCCTCGGCGACGCAGAGGGAACCATTGTAGTGCCCCGACGGATTGAGGGTCGGCCGGGAAACTTTTAGCCGGAGGAGAATGTTAGAGAGGTATAGGCCAATGGCCGTCACAGTCCAGCAAATTGCCGAAATTTTCAACCTCGAAGAGGAGGGTGGTCTCCCCCTCTGGGGTTGAGATACCCAACTGCTCTGCCGTTGCACCGCAGAGACCCAGAGGGGGCCGAGAAAGCCCGAAAAACTCTGCGCCCTCAGCGCCTTGGCGGTGAGGAAAGAGCATCAACCCA
>DTZQ01000424.1 GCA_012961305.1 Armatimonadota bacterium
CCTTGGGCGAGAGGGAGCCGGAGACCTGGCTGCTCACTGCCCAAGACTGGGACCCGCCTGCGTCTGGGGGGCCAGCGGGAGTTTGGACCGGCAAGGCCGCAGCGCAGTTCAGGGAATTTGCAGTACGCCTGGGGGCTCCGGGGCGGGGAACCTACCGCGCAGTGTTCAAGGCCTGGCCCGGCCAGCGACTCCCCGCCGACTGGTGGGCCTGGGGCGGCCAATGGAAGGTGAAACCAGCGGAACCAACGCTGCAACAAACCGCGGTGCGCAGCGGATTGGACTTCGATGGCAACGCCTTTGCCCTGAGTTTCGGCTGGAGCAATTACACCGTACAGGCCCGGTTGAAGTTCCTGCGCGGCCGACCTCCTTGGGGAATGGGACTAATTGGCTACTGGCAAGGGGAGGGTTACCACTACCGCCTACACACGGTAGGGGACAAACTGTTTTTGACCAAACAAACGGGCCGAGAGGGGCAAACGACCCATTTGCAGGCGGTACAGTTGAAATTGCAGCCGGGCAGGTGGTATGTTTTTAGGTTGCGTTTGGAAACCCGTCGGGATGCGACTTACCTGCGGGGCAAAGTGTGGCCGGTCAATCAGCCTGAACCGGCCGAGTGGACGGTGGAGGCCACCGACGCGGAGGTCGGGCGGCTAAGGCGCGGTTCCGTAGGCTTTTGGGTGCTGAAGGGAGCGTGCAGTTGCGACGATTTAATCGTGCGCCAGAACGAATCGCCCTGATGACCCTGGCCGGCGTTGCCTGGCTGGGCGGGGGCTTGATACTGGCTTCGACGCTGGCCCCGGTGGCCTGGATAGGGTCGGACTTCGAGGTCGCGGGAAGGATGGGCCTGCTGCCCGCCGGCTGGTTCACCGTCGGAGGACGGTGGCAAGTGGTGAACGTTGGCGGCAACCATGTCCTCCAGCAAACCCTGCCGCGCCTGTACGAAAATGCTTTCGCCCTGACCTCTTGGGCCGATTACGAGGTCCGGGCCGAATTCCGGGTGGCCCCGGGCGCGGACGAGTGGGGGGCAGGAGTGGTCGCCTACTGGCAGGGCCCGGAGGCCCATTATCGCTTGGTGGCTGCCGATGAAGCCCTGGCCATCTTGCGGGTGCGGGGGGAGGAAGTAATACCCCTGGGCGAGTGGCGACGTCCCTTCCGCAGGGCGGTGTGGTATCGGCTGCGGTTTCGGCTGGAAAACACCCCCCGGGCCGTGCGGCTGTGGGGCAAGGTATGGCCGGCCGATGCGCCGGAGGAGCCGACCCTGTGGCTGGAGACGGCTGACCCCTACGAACCGCTGCGCTACGGTTCCGCCGGCCTGTGGACGGGCCACTGCGATGCGGCCTTCGCCCAATTTGCCCTCTGGCCCATTGCTCCGGCCGCTCCCACTTCCCTCTACGAAATGAGCACCTCCCTGGCCAAAGGCCAAACCCTCCCCGGATGGGTGCACTACGGCGGGGCATGGGAGGCGGACGTGGTGGAAGGAAGGCCCGTGTACCGCCAGATGTGCGACCGCACCGATTGGACGTTTAACGACAATGCTTTGACCGTCGTGCAGTGGCAGGATTACGAGGTAGAGGCTCGCGTGCAGGTAACCCACCCGGAGGCCAAATGGGGTGTGGGCCTGACCGCTTACTATTCCAGCCCAGAGCACCACTATCGCCTGCGAATCCTCGGCTCGGACGTGACCTTGACCAAGAAGGGAGGGACCAAACGCGGAACTGCTTTGGCCGAAGCGAAGGCCGAAGTGGCGCCGGAGCAATGGTATCATCTGCGCCTGCAAGTGCGCAACCGCACCGCTGGCGTGGTGCTGCGCGGATGTGTGTGGCCGGAGGGCGAAGCCGCTCCCCCTAACTGGACGGTGACCGCCTTTGACGCTGATGCTCCCCTGCGCAGCGGACTGCCGGGAACCTGGGCCTTCGGCTGCCAGGCTCGCTTCGACGATTTCCGCGTACTTCACTTCTCTCCTCTGTGGTGAAGGAAAGGAAACACTATGAACAAACTGGGAAAAGTTCTTCTGAGTATGTTCCTCCTGAGCCTTTGCGGGGGCAATTGGGGAACGCTCGCCGCACCCCAGCCGGCCGAGCAGCGGGCGGCAAAACTCTGTTACGAGCGGGGATTGGAACGCTTCCGAGCAGGGGACCTGGAGGCGGCAATAGTCCTCATGCGCGCCTCCCTCTTGCTGAACCCGAAATTATTGGCCGCTCAGTTCTGGGTGGGGCGCTTCTACGCGGAGCGAAAGGAATGGGCCGCGGCCGAGGTTGCCTTCCGAAAGGTCCTGGCTGAAAAGCCCAACTCCTTGGAGGCGCACTACTGGTTAGGGCGGGTCTACCAGGCGACCCATCGCTTGCAGGAGGCAAGACGCGAATACGAGTTTGTGGTGCGATTGGGAGTGGCGAGCAGGGATTCAAAAGATGCTGCTGCCCGGCTGCAAGCGCTGCAGGAGGGTGAGAAAGTGGAGGAAGCGGTCGCAGCGGAGGAGGAAGTGGCCGGAGAAGAGGTGGTGGTGGAAGAGCCCATCGTCCTGGAAGTGGAGGAGGTCGCGGGGGTAGAAGAGGAGAGAGCGGAGGAAGCGCGGGAAGAAGTGGTGATTCCAGCAGAGGAAAAGCCGGGCCTGGTGGCGGAGGTTAAAGGACGGGGCGCGGCACTGGGGGCCAAATTGCAGGGCGGAGAAACGGTCTCAATAGTGGTGCTGGGCGATAAGTTGACTGCCGCGTCGGGGGTGGCAAATCCCGAAAAAGACGGCTTCGCCGGGCTGTTCTGTGACCTGCTTCGGGCAAGGTTCGGCCAGGCGAAAATCGCATTGCACCTGTTCAGCCGGGCCGAGGCAGTGACGGAAGAGATAGCGTATCGAATCGAAGTTGTCGAGGAAGTTCTGGCTCCCCGACCAGACCTGGTGGTGGTTCAACTGGGGGGCACGGATGCCGTGCAAGGCGTGCCGGTCGAGGATTACAAGGATGCCTTAGCCACACTTTTGCAGGAGATTATAGAGGGCAGCAAGGCAGCAGTAATCCTGGCCACGCCGCTGGTGGAGGGCCCGCTCGACAATCTGTTCGTGCAGGCGGCTAAGAGGGTAGGGGAGGCCGCGGGGGTGGTCGTGGCGGACTTTGACACCGCCATCAAGAGCCAGGGCCGCGACCATCGGGGCCTATTCCCCTACGGGCAAGACCCCCATGAGTACGCGCACACCGCCGCCGCACGGGAACTGTACCGAGCGTTTCAGCAACTGGTGGGTGAGGAGCCGGCGTTGGGGGTTGACCTCTCGCTGCCTCGGCAACTGGTGCAACTGGGCACGCAAACAGTCCTCAACCTCAGGCTGCGCAACCGGAGTCCGCAGGTGCAGAAGGGCAAGGTGACGCTGTGGCTTGAGGGCCAGAGGCAGGAGGGTGAGTTCACCGTCGCGGCGGGACAGACCAAGGCGGTAAACCTCTCCTTGAACCTGCCGAGGGAACTGCCCGATGGACGCTCGCGCCTTCTGCGGCTGCTGGGCTTCGCTCAGAGCGAAAACCAGGTGGCAGCCGATGTACGTTGGTTGACCCTCTCCCCCGTGATTCCCTGTCCGCAGTTGGAGGAAATACCCACCCTGGACGACGAGGCTGCCTGGGCAAGGGCCCTCCCGCGCTATCCACTGGCCCAGGCCCAAATAGCGGTTGGCCGGGAGGTCTGGGGTGGCGAAAACGATGGCAGCGGATATTTCAGCCTGGCCCGCGACGAGGACAATTTCTACCTGTTCGTCGAGGTCAGAGATGACCGAATCGTGCCCCGCGGGAGCCAGATTTGGGCCTTCAACGACTGCCTCGAGGTCTTTTTCGACCTCCGCTCGGCGCGCGGGCGCGGGCAGCCGTTTTGCACGCGGCAAGTGTTGCTCCTCTTCCTGATACTGCCGGCCCAGGAAGGCGAGCAGGTACAGGTGCAACCGCTGGACGTGCAACCGGCGGGTCTAAACCAAATCCGCGCTCACTACACCCCCACGGACGAAGGCTACGCAGTCCAATTAGCAATGCCCCTGGCGGTGCTCCAACAGGTGGCGGGCGGGCCCCTGGATAGTTTCGGCTTCGACCTGGCCATTGATGACGCCGACGTGCCCGGTCAGCGCGAAACGCAGTTAATCTGGGCCGGGCGAGCCAACAATTTCGTCAATCCGCGCTGCTTTGGCGAAGTCAGCCTGAAACCGGACCTTGAAGAGGGCACGGTGAGGCTGACCGTGTGGTAGGCTCACGAGGCTGGTTAAGGGGTCCAGGCTTTAGCCGGGCCGCTAACCCCTCCCCGCTTGCGCAGGGGGTTGGGGGAGTTTGGAATCAGGCACTTTAGTGCCGTCCTACGGGGCTAAAGCCCCTGAGTCCAAAATGTGACGGCTGATAATTGACTGCTTAAAATAGAAGGGAGCGAAACATGAACCGGACTTTAACCGGAGGATGGATTCTTGCTAGTTTGGTGTTGATAGTTGCCAGCGCTGGCGCAGGGGATTGGCCCATGTTTCACGGCCAGCCCAATGCGGTAGGCTACACGGAGGAGACAGTTTATCCTCCGTTGCAAATACGCTGGCAGTTTCGGACCAGTGCGGGGATTTACTTTACGCCGGCGGTGGTGAACGGGATAGTGTACATCGGCTGTGAAGACTACAACGTGTACGCCCTGAACGCGGACACGGGCGAACTTCGGTGGGCCTTCCACACCGAAGGGGAGGTTTTCTCCGGGCCGGCGGTGAGCCAGGGAATGGTGTACGTGGGTTCCACCGACCGCACGCTGTACGCCCTGGACGCCAAGACGGGGAAGTTGGTATGGAAGTACCCGGTGGACGGGCCCATTTACTGTTCTCCGTTGGTGTTCGAGGGCCTGGTTTACGTGGGCACGGGCGAAAGCCCCACCCTGTTCGCCCTGGATGCTAAGACCGGCGAACTGCGCTGGACGTTCCTGATGGGGGCGCGGTTGGGCTCAGCCTTGGCCGCCGCCGACGGAGCGGTGTACGCGGGCTCCTACGACAAAACCCTGTACGCTTTAGACGCCCGCACAGGCACGGAGAAATGGAGTTTCGCCGCGGACAACATTGTGGATTCCTGTCCCCTGGTGGCCAACGGAGTGGTGTACTTCAAGACGCCCGATGACAGCGTGTACGCCCTGGACGCCGATACGGGCCAACAACAATGGCGGTACTTGCCGGAAGTTCCCGCGGCCGAGCCGGGCCAACCGGTGAACTGGTCTCCACTGGCCCTGGCGCATGGGTTGCTGTACTTCGGCTCGGTAGATAAACACCTGTACGCTTTGGAGGCAGCGACGGGACAGTTGAAATGGCGGTTCGAGGCGGGCGATGAGGTGGCTTCGGCCCCGACCATTGCGGGGGACGTGGCCTACTTTGGGACCAAAGACGGCACCCTGTACGCCCTGGATGCTCGGATGGGCCAACTCCTGTGGCGGCGGCAGCCGGAGGAACCGGCTACGCGGGGCTTCCTGCGGGGGATTATGTGGCCGCCGGCGGTAGTTGAGGGGCGGGTGTACGTGTCCTCAGAGGAGGGTGTCCTCTATGCCTTCAACGGCCAGCGGGAGCCCCCAGTCCCCGCCCTGCCTGCAGAATAACGCGTCACACCCCCTTTCACCTACCCTCAGTAGGGCAGCATATTCTGCGGCCCTACTTTATTTTTCCCCATTTCCATACCATTTGACATTTCTCCCCCTTTCCGTTATACTTACCCCAACACCTTAGGAGGAAGAAAATCATGAACGAGGAGCGGCGGCGGTTATTGGTGATTGGCATGTGTATTCTGCTGCTGTTGTTCCTGTACGCAGCCTGGAGTTACTTCAACCAGCCGATAACTGAACCTTCTCCCACTCTCCCGGAGGGGGAAACTTTGGGAACCCAGCGGTCAGAGAATTCCGAACCAGCGCCGGTGTCTGGGACTGTTAGGGCCGGGCCCTCGTCCGAGAACCAGCCGCTGCTGCCCAACGAATTGGGCGCGGTGATGATTTTGGAGTACCACCGCATAGGCCACCCGGAGGGACGATGGCAGCGCACGCCGGAGAACTTCCGCCGGGACTTACAGCGGCTCTATGAGCAGAACTACCGCCTGCTGAGCCTGCGGGATTTGGTGACCAATAACATCACCACCCCGGCGGGCTACACCCCCGTCGTGCTCACCTTTGACGACGCCACGCCTGGCCAGATGCGCTATTTGCCCCCGCCGAAGGAGCACCAATTGGACCCAAACTGCGCGGTGGGCATTCTGGTAGATTTCGCTTCGCGCCATCCCGATTTTGGCCTGGAGGCAACTTTCTTCCTCCTGTGGTCTAATGCCTTCGGCACGCCCCGCCAAGCAGCGGAAAAGGTGCGCCACCTCCGCGCGTTGGGCTTGGACCTGGGCAACCATACTTGGAACCACGTTAGCCTGCGGCGGCTGAGCCGGGAGAAGGCCCAAAAGGAAATTGCCCTCTCCCTGGCCCGGGCGCGGGAAATCCTGCCCGATTATCCCTTTGACCTGCTGGCTTTGCCCTACGGGGCCATCCCCTCCAATGAGGCCATTTTGCGCCGGGGGCGCTACGGAGACACGGAGTACACCAACCGGGCGGCCCTGTTGGTAGGCGCGAAGCCTGCCCCTTCGCCTAACCATCGGGACTTCGACCCCTTCCGACTGCCCCGCATTCAGGCCATCCCATCGGAACTGGACAAGTGGCTGGACTATTTTGCCCGCCATCCAGAGCGGCGCTACGTCAGCGACGGCGACCCCAACACGATTACCATTCGCCCCGGCGACCGGAAGGTGCTCAACGAGGCGAGTTTGGAAGGCAAGCGGTTGCGGGTAGCGGCCTCTGTTTCGCCTCCCTCCCCAGGCCGCGGCGCGCCGGTGTGTGCCCGGGGGATTTACGTGACCGCTTGGAGTGCGGGGACTCCCTCCCGCCGGGCCGAACTGCTGCGCCTCCTGGACGAAACGGAGTTGAATGCCATGGTCATTGACGTTAAAGATGCCGACGGACGGGTGGGTTACCGCAGTCAAGTGCTCCTGGCGCAAACCCTGGGCGCAGTACAAATCCGCATTCCCCGGGTTGAAACCCTGATGGCCGACCTGTGGGCCCATCGGGTTTACCCTATTGCCCGCCTGGTGGTCTTCAAGGACAACTGGCTGCCACGCAAAAAGCCGGCCTGGGCGGTAAAGACCCCCACTGGCGACCTCTGGCAGGACTGTAAAGGTTTCACCTGGGCGGACCCG
This sequence comes from Armatimonadota bacterium, assembly GCA_012961305.1. GTDB lineage: Bacteria > Armatimonadota > UBA10988 > UBA10988 > DTZQ01 > DTZQ01. The sequence continues at coordinate 7,194 of DTZQ01000424.1, forward strand.
TACAATGAGGAGGTGTGGAAGTACAACGTGGACTTGGCCCTGGAAGCGGTGCAAAGGGGTTTTCGGGAAATCCAATTTGATTACGTGCGCTTCCCCAGCGATGGACGGGTAGAGGATTGCGTATTTCCGGCCGCGGATGGCCGGGAACCGCAGGAAGTAATCGGGGACTTCCTGGCCTATGCTCGGAAGCGGCTGGAGGAAGCCGGGGCTTTTATTTCGGCGGACCTGTTCGGCTTGACCGGTTTGGTACGGCACGACATGGGCATTGGGCAAATTGTGTCTGCCATTGCCGAACACGTGGATTACATCTGTCCCATGCTCTATCCCTCCCACTACAACCCCCAGGAGTACGGCTTCCCCAACCCCAACACAAATCCCTATCCCATCGTACTTTTCAGTTTGCGCGATTTTATCAGGAGAATCGGCTCCCGGCCCTGTCGTCTGCGTCCCTGGCTGCAGGATTTCACCCTGGGCTTTCCCCCCTATGGCCCAGAGATGGTGCGGGCCCAGATTGACGCTGTGAACATCGCCGGGATAAACGAATGGCTCCTCTGGAACCCCCGCAATCGCTACACCCGCGCCGCCCTCCTGCCCGCCCGCCAGTCCGAAGGGCGCTAAAATCCCCGTGAGCAGTCGAAAGCAACCCACCTTTTTTAATTTTTCCCCAAAATTTCTTGATTTTCCCTTGACAAAATCGGGAAATGAATGTATAATGGGGCAATAAATATTGATTTGGGTCATTTTGGGTAATTTGCCCATAGATATTTGTCCTGAAGGGGGAGGTAAATACTGACCCCACTTCCGCCGGAGGCCAGAATCGGGAGGTCAACAACAAACTATGTTGACCGGCAATTACCTGGTCAAGTTAGACCGGGCGGGGAGATTGACCATTCCGGCCCGGATGCGTAGATACCTGAGCGAGGAACTGATTCTGGCTCCCAATTTGCCTGGGGATGGCCCGCGTTATCTTCTGCTTTATACCTTTGAAGAGTGGAGCAACCTGATGGCCCTCGTTCGTCCTCGTCCTACTTTCGACCCCCTCACCAACGATACAGCCCGCTTCTTTTCCCATCAAGCCGAAGCCGTAGTGCAAGATAGCAACCATCGCATTCTCATCTCCGCCAAACTCCGCTCCTGGGCGGGACTGCAACGGGAAGTGGTGGTGGTAGGGGTAATAGACCACGCGGAGTTGTGGGGACGTGAGCAGTGGGAAGAATACACCGAGCACTTGCAAAGTGAGGAAACCCAAAGGAGGCTTCTGGAAGCGCTGCGTCAGAGGGAGCAAACGCTGTTTCCCTCGTCCAACCATCCTTCGGAGTCGCGGCATGGCTGAGGGACTAACCATTTCCGCCCGCCGAAATGCTCTGCCGGAGCACCAAC
>DTZQ01000425.1 GCA_012961305.1 Armatimonadota bacterium
GGACAGGGGCTTTCTGGCCGGTCTTCGGTCTCCGGTCTCCCGTCCCTTAACTCCTCGGTCCTCACCGGTCATTATCTTATACCACACTATTGAACAGTTATCAACCCTCAGCGGGTCGGAGCATCCGCAGGAGTCGTCGCAGTTCGCCTCGACTCTCCTCGGTGTAGATGAACGCGATGTAATCCGCCAGGTCCTTGATGGCCTCTATCCGCTCCAGCACCTCCTCCGCCCGAACCGGGGTCAAAAGTTTGCGTCCCTTCTCATCCCTGACTACTACCCTTCGCCTCACGCCGCGAATCACCCGCTCCTCGAACTGGGGCGGGGCCAGGGAGAGTTGGAAGGCGATAGGCACTTTCGGGTTGCCCCTTTTCACGATGGCAACCAGTCTCTCCGCCGCCCGGCGGAACGCCTCCCGCGGCTCCCTCTGAAAACGCTGCAGTTGGATGCCGAAGAAGTCCACCAGTGGGGCGATTCGCTTGCCGTATTGCTCCAGCAGCACGTAATCGGTGCCGAACGAAAGTTTCGCCCCGCGCTGGTCGGCCAGCCTTCTGACCGCCTGCACCGCCTCCACCAAGTGGTCGAGTTCCTCGCAGGGCGTGTGGCTCGACTTCCATTGCTCCGGATTGTAGTTGACATAGGCTATGGGAACGCCCCTCAATTTCGCGAGGGCGTCTTTCAGGTCGGCGATGGATTGGCGGGAGACCGCTAACTTCGCCCGGATGCGGACCCGATGGAGCCATCTCTTGGGGCCGTAAACGAATACGATGTCGTCCTCCCGGAGCACCTGGTTGAGGAAGGGAACATCCTCCTTCTGGGTGCCAACCACGATGATGCCCAGGTCCCGCACCGATTTGCCTCCTTCTGCGCCCGCCGGGCAGGGCGACGTTCCCCACAGAGCCAACGCCACAAAGAAACCGATGATGAGGCTCAAAGCGAGAACTTTTTTCATTCCGTCTCCTCCCTCATCCTGAAGGATAGAAGGCCTTTCGCGCCGGCTGCTGCAGCGCCATGTCCCTCGTCATCCCCTTCCTCAGCCAACGCGGGGTTTGCCATCATTGCGGCCACAAAGTTTCCTCCCGATAGCGAACGCACAGGGCGTACTGGCGTAGGTCGGGATACGCCCCGTGGGTCACTCCGTAGCACATGGTTACGATGGTCCCATCGTCCAGTTGCACGCTGCTGGGATAGCCGCAGTCGGTGTTACCGCTCTGCCACTCCAGGAGAACCCGCTGCTCCCAGGCCCACGTCCGTCCCCCGTCGCGGCTGAGCAGGGCCAGCACGCCGAAGGGCAGGATACGGTGTCCGGCGGTGAGGAGCAGATGCCCGCTCTGCAGCCGTATGACGTCGGCGGGGTGACGGCCTCGGTCCAGAATGCGCTTCGGCTTCGACCAAGTTCGCCCGCCATCGCGCGACTCGGCCTGGTGAATCCCACCCCCGTCGCGCAGGAAGGCCAGCAGGCGTCCATCGGGAAGCGGCAGGAGCGCGGTTTCGTTGTAACCTTCGGCGATGAGCGTCGGCTCGCCCCAGGTTCGGCCCTGGTCGCGGGAGCGGTACAGGTAGGCCGCGTACTTCCCCGCCTCCTCCCATTCGTAAACGTTCATCAGCAGGGTGTCGTCGGGCAGGCTCACGATTTTGCCGTAGGGGGAGCCGTAAGTGAGCGGAGCCACTTCGAGTTGATGCGGCTTCGTCCAGGTGGTGCCGTTGTCCTCCGAAGTGGTCAGCCAAACGGTGTACCGGCGCGTGGCGGCAGTGAACCGGCCTTTCTCGTAGGGCCCGGTCAGGGCGAAGGCCAGGATTAAACGCCCATCAGGCGCCTGGCCGAAGGCGGGATTCCGCGAATCGGGCGGCAGGGCGGCCACCGTCTGGGGAGCGCTCCAGGTCCGACCGCCGTCGGCGGACTTGATGAGGTCGAGGCGACCGCCGACCCCCACGTGGGGCGCACCGCCCCGTACCACGGCCGCCAGTTCGCCATTCCGCAGGCGGATGAGCACGGGGAAGTAGCCCTGACCCTGCACGGCCAGGAGGCGTTCGATGTGCTCGGCCTTTCGCGCCTCCCGGTCCATCTCCGGCGTCGGCACTGGCAGGTTCTCCCATTCGCGCCGCAGCGAGGTCGAGGTTCCCGTGAGGCGCAGGTCGTCGAAATGGACGACGCCCTGTCCCACGCGGAGGCCGATTTTGCCGACAGGATGGGTGGCCTCTTCGGCCTCCAGGATGAGGCGGTCATCCAAATAGACGCGAAAGTGGGTGCCCTCCGCCACGACGCGGCCCGTATGCCAGCGTTCAGGGACGATGGGGATATTCCGCACCCGTCTGATTTCGTTCCAGGGCTTGGTGCGCGAGCAGCGGACGAGGATGACCTGCGTGTTGCGGCTGTCGAAATGAACGTAGTAAAACTCGCGGGTGCTCTCGGCCCGAAAGACCATGCCCGCCGCCCGTACCCCCGCCCCCAGGTTGCGAATGCGGAAGCGAACGGAGAAGTCGAAATCGGAGAACACGGGCTCGGCGAGGAACGTCAGGGTTTCGGTGAAGAGCGGCTGCTCCTGCACATACTCGCCGTGGCGTATCCGCCACACGCCCGCGGCGGGCCGCCAGCGGGGCGAACCGTCAGAGCCCTCCTCGTAGGCGGAGAAATCCTCCCGCCAAGTGAGCGTTTTGCCCGGCTGAGAGGCAAGAGCAATACTTAGACTCAAAAAACCTAAACTTAGCAGCAGGTAGGGCATGATGATTCTCCCTCCTTGACGGTGAGATGTTTTCCGGGAATTACTCACCTTTCTGGACTGCGATTATCACGCCCCTACGGGCTCCTGTGATTCGCGGGTTTTACCCCTCTGCATTGAACAAGGCTATCTGTGAGGGCCCGACGATAGTATAAGCGACCGAGCATTGCTTGTCAAGTAGGCTAAGAACCTGTCTGAAAAACGGGGGATGTAGCAGGCCCGCCCAAGATGGAAATCTTGGGCTACGGTTACCAAGTGGGTGGGAAACCGACGGGACCAACTTCCCTTGGTTTGGTAAAGGCAGCCCCGAGTTTGAAC
>DTZQ01000426.1 GCA_012961305.1 Armatimonadota bacterium
CGGCATGGTTTTTGCGGTTATCGCCTTTGAATTCTTTCACCACATTCCCCTCCCAAACTCAACTCCCAGTGACCGGCTGAGTAGTTACGTATTATACCCTAACATTCCCTAAACTGTCAAGGAGATGGTCATTTGCGCAAGGAGTGAGGATATGCTATAATCATTAGTTGGCAAACTTTGGTGGGTCCTTTGTAGTTTGAAGTTGCATTCCATCCAAACGGGAGAAAACCCATGAAACTCATTCTGTTAGTCGGCCTGTGGGTCGGGGTAGGGGGAATGGGAACGGAGGATTTGCCTGCTCGGATACCCACCCTGCAACGGCTGCAGTTGGAGCGGCTGCGGGCAGTTCACGAGGCCAGAGAGGTCTTTTCTGGCACCCGTCATCGGCCGCCTTGGGCAGTCGGCCTGAATGACTACCGGGCCGTGATTCACGCCCATTCCTTTCTCTCCCATGACAGTCGGGGTACGTGGGAGGAAATCACTGCCGCGGCCCACGAAACCGGCACCCAGGTGCTCCTGATGACCGAGCATCCGGCGGAGGAGTACGACGTGCTGGCGCGGGCCCGGCACGGGTTGCACGAGGGCGTGTTGTTCATCCCCGGCACCGAGGAAAACCAACTTCTAACCCTTCCCCGTACCCTGCGCTATCGCCCGCCGGAGTCATCGCGCCAGGCCCATATCAACCGCATCCTGGCCGACGGCGGACTGGTGTTCATTGCCCACCCCGAGGAACTGACGGACTGGAACCTGACGGACTTCACGGGCCTGGAGATTTACAACATCCATGCCGATTTTAAGGACGAAAGGGAACTGCTAACGGGCCTGGAGCGACTGGACCCCAAGTTATTTTTACTCCTCCTGCAGGCGGAGCGCACCTTCCCGCAGGAGATGTTCGCCTCCCTCACCGACGTGCCCCGAGACAATTTGCGCCGGTGGGACCAATTAAACCAGAGGCGACGGGTAGTGGGCATCGCGGCCAACGATGCCCACAGCAACACAGGCTTTGTGCTCAAGGTGGCGGAAGGAGGCAAAGTACGGGTAGAGGACATCCTCGGGGAGGATTTGGCCCTCCTCGACCCAACCCAGGTTCCCCTGCTGCCGGCCCTGGTCGCAGATAAGGAACCCGGCACGGAGGTGCTGCGGCTGCATCTTGACCCCTATGCCCGCAGTTTCCGCCACGTGGGCACCCACATCCTGGCCCCGGAGTTGACGGAAGAGGACATCCGCGCCGCTCTGGCCGCCGGGCGGTGCTACGTGTCCTTCGACTGGATAGCCGACGCAAGGGGTTTTGTTTTGTGGGTGGAAAAGGACGACCAGAAGTGGCTGATGGGTGAGGAAGTGCCTTGGCAGCAGGGCTTAACCCTGCGGACGACCCTCCCCTGCCCGGCGGAAATCCGCATTGTAGGCGACGGAAAAGTCGTGCACACGGTGAACGGCCCCGAAGCGACCTATCCCCTGCCCGCGCCGGGGGTTTATCGGGTGGAGGTTTACGTAACCCTCGCCGGAGAAGTTTGGCCCTGGATTTACAGCAATCCCCTGCGGGTGCTTCCCCGCCGTTAGCAGATAGCAAATGGGGAAAGTAAGGGCCAGAGGTTGACAGATGGGACGGGATGTGGTACAATTTTCTCCCGTCCAGGAGTGGAACCTATGAGAGAACATGTGCATTCTCCCTGGTTCTGGCTGAGTTTGGTGTTCAATGCAACGGGCCTGGGCGTCCTTTCGGTGCTCGTTGCCAATTACTATGCCCCCACACCACCGCCCTCCCCTACTCCACTCTATCGCTTTGGCGACGAGATGGTGAGGTCGGGAAATGATGAACTTACGCTTCCGGCGGTAAATATGTTGCGCGCCCAGCACGCTCGGCTGACGGCCCTACTGCAAGAAGTAGCCGCCGAGCCGCCTCTGAGGAATGATAGATGTGGAGAGGGGCAGACGTTCAGGGGCAATGGGGCCTTTAGGCCCCGTTGCCCAGTTTCCCAGTTGCCCAATCGCTCAGTTGCCCAATTTACCTCCCCACGTCCGCCCCTCCTGCCTCCTATGCCGGTGGAGCGGGTAGCCGGGCTTCCGCCCCGGCTGAGGTTGAAATTGCCCCGTTCCTTATTTGTTTCCGACGCCCAGGCCGAGGAAGTGGCCTGGCAGTTGGGTGAGCAGTTGGCCCAGCAAGGCATTGTGGGCACCATCATCATTGGCCCGGAGGACACCCCTGAAGTTGCCCCTCCCCCGGTTGAGGAACCAATCCCTCCGGTGGAGACCCTAACTTCGCCCTCGAAACGACGCCTGGCCTCGGCCCAGTTGGGTGACGAATGGCCTGCTGTCCCCCTCCCGCAAACTGTCCCTCGGCCGGTACGGGATGCCCTGGCCGAAAGGGACGAGGGAGGAGGGAGGGGGGAGGAAGAAA
>DTZQ01000427.1 GCA_012961305.1 Armatimonadota bacterium
CTCCGGGGGGAACTCCCGGTCAACATTTTGTCCCGGAAACGGCCCGATAATCCACCAGCAGGTTACGAAGCCTGCCTCGCGTGCCGGGTCAATCTTCACCCCCAGTTCGCGCAGTTTTCTCACCGCACCCTCGGCCACCTCGCGCGGTGGCCTCATCCTGACGGTCTCCTGGAGCATCTCAATCGCCCGCGTCCTCTCCCCCGCAGCGGCAAGGGCAGCGGCGATAGCCACATAAGCGCGCAAGGCTTCGCCCCGCACGGCTTCGTCTTCCAAGAGTGGCCGAACTATCGGCAAGGACTTCGTGCTCCCCACGGCTGCGAGCCCCCGCAGGGCCGCCCGGCGAAGAGCGGTTGTCCGGGCAAGTTCCAGGGCGCGGGTGAACATGGCTAAAGCGGCGTCCTTTTCCTTCCGGTCCAAGCGCGCCTGGGCGAGTTTCAGGTAGGCCTCGAGGGCAATGGGATGGATGAAGTCCGAACCGGCCTTTGCCGCCTCCAGCAGCGTGGGTTCCAGGGCCGGGTCGGCGAGTTCCCCCCGCAGGTAAAAGGCGGTCACTCGAACTTCGGCGTTGGCGTCCCTCCTCGCTGCCGCAATGGCCTCAGCCGCTTGGGGTTCCTTGCGCCTGGCCAGAACTCGCAGCAGGGCGGCCCGGAGTGGGGGTTCGGCTCTCTTCAGGGCCGCAGTGATGAGCCCTGCGACCTCGCGGTTGGGTATTCGGGCGAGGCACTCCGCTGCTGCCAGGCGCACGGTTGCCTGGGCATCGGACATATAGGGCAGGGCTACTCGGGCAGCGTCGGCAGACCTCACCTTGCCCAGGGCTAATAAGGCTGCGCGGCGGTGGTAATTGGAGGGAGCACGCTCAAGGGCTCGAGTATAAAGTTCCAGCGCTTTCTCATGTTCCTCGGCCCCAAGCAACTGCGCACCCAGACGCAAGCAGGCATCGAACGCCGCCCGCCGCTCGCGGCTGGTTCCCTTGTCCAGCGCCGCAACGATAATGGGTTCGGCCCTCACCTCGCCGATTTGCCCCAGGGCCTCCAGAGCAGCGATGCGAACCTCAACCTGCGGGCTGGAGGCTTCGGCCATCAACGCCTCCCCGGAGCCTCGGTCGCGCCGCTGGCCCAGGGCTTGGATGAGGCCGAGGCGGAGGGTGTCCCGTGCTTGGGGCAAGGCCGCGCGCAACGCATCTAAGGCAGCAGCGGTCGGGTTAGCCAAGAGGGCCTGTCGGGCCGTTTCGGCGAGTTCTTCCTTGGTCAAGCATTCCGCCAAGGCAGGGACGCTCTCCTCACGCCCGGCAATCTGCAACTGCCGAAGGAGGAACTGCTTCACCCGTACCGGCAAATCACGCTCCAATTGCTCGCAGAGCACCCGGGCGAATGCGGCCCGCTCAACTTCGGCTCCGGGGCGGATTACATGGGCAGCCAGACCGTGCAGGGCGAAGCGCACGCCCGCATCTTTTCCCTCGCCCAGTTCGGCCAGCATCCTTATCAGTTGCTCTACGCCCCTGGCACCCATCCGCCGCACTTCCTCAAAGGCCTGCCTCCGCACGGCCTCCTCCTCGGAGGTGATGTTCTCCAAAATGCTGAGGAGTTGCTCCCTCTCCGGTGATGCTTCACCCGCCCGTAGGGTGGCAGGCACGTACAGCATGACTACGACAGTTATTACGAACCATTGGATTCGGTTCATGGTCACCTTCCTCCTTTTTCGGTGGTTATCAGCATTTACCCCTGTCCTCCATCAGGACTGAAGGACTCACTACTCAGTCCTTTTTCTTAGGGGATAGGCTGACCGCTGACGGCTATAATGAGCGGCTACCTTGCGCTACAGGTGCCAAGGTGCGCGCATGGGAACGTTCACGAAGCGATTCGCCTCTTCATCACCGATGAATTGTTCTCGGTCAGGGTCCCAGACTACCTTGCGCCCCAAGCGAATTGCTATGTTTCCTATGTGCATTATCGTGGAGACAAAGTGCGACACCTCGGCATTGCCACCCGGCTGCCGACGGACCTTAACGGCGGTCTCCCAGTCAATCATCGGCGGCGGTTCCGGAACGTCGCTTAATTGCTCAAATAAGCCGGGTGGGTCGGTCTTGCCGTCGTTGAACACCTTACCCTTGGGCCCCTCAATCCAGGGCAAATCCGGTGGGTCACTCTCCCCCCACTCCCCGCTGTTGCAGCGGATGATTGTCCCATCACCGAACTTGTAGGTGATGGTGCCCCACATGCCGACGGCATCGGGATGTGCGGGCCAGGGTGCTTCAGCCTCCACCTCTACGGGACCGGGGCAGTGCTGGTCAAAGCCCAGGAAGTAGAGTACCGGGTCGAAGAAGTGCGCACCCATGTCCGTAAATCCGCCCCCATCGTAGTCCCAATACCCGCGGAAACTCCCGTGACAGCGATGGGGATGATAGGGCTTCCAGGGTGCCGGACCAAGCCACAGGTTCCAATCGAGGTTGTCCGGCACCGGCTGGGGGGTCAAATCCGTCCGTCCGCTCCATTGACGAACCTTCCAGTTGTATTTGTGGCGGTTCATGTTGACAACGAGCGGGGAGCCAAGCAATCCACTCAGCACCAATTTACGCAGATTACGCGCCCCATAGCGTCCAAAGGTGCCGATGTGGAACACCACGCCGTGGCGCTCGACCGCCTCCGCGATTGCCCGTCCCTCGTAGATGAACTTAGTCATCGGCTTCTCGCAGTAGATGTCCTTACCAGCCTGCGCCGCATGAATGCAAATGAGCGCGTGCCAGTGGGGGGGTGTGGCGATGTAAACGACCTCAATGTCCTCGCGGTCGAGGATATAGCGGTAATCACCGTAGCCATCGCACTTCTGGCCGGATTCCTCGACTATCTTCAGGGCGCGGGCAAGGTGGTTCTGGTCAACGTCACAGACGGCGGCCACGCGGACATCGTCACGGTCGAGCAAACTACGCATAAGTCCAGTTCCCCTTCCCCCGACGCCGATGACTGCGCGCACGCTCACCTCGCTGGGCGGCGTTCGCGACGCACCGGCCAGCACGCGGGAAGGGACGATGCTCGGGATAGCGAATGCACCGGCTATCCCCGCCATGCTCTTAGCAAGAAACTCGCGCCGGGAAACCTTACCTTCCTGCTTTCCCTCCATCGTTGTAACACCTCCTTACGTAATTTTAATCGCTGTTTTCACCGCTGAAAATATGGAAATCTTGGGCTCCGGTCGCCAAGTGGGTTTGAAACC
>DTZQ01000428.1 GCA_012961305.1 Armatimonadota bacterium
ACGAGCATCCGGTCGTTGAAACAGGAAGCAGGTTCCAAAGGGGCCCGGTCCCATTGGGGTAAATCCTTTGGATTTCCTTTCCCGGAACGAACTTAGACCCGGCTGTACTTAGTTTGGGAGCAGCACGTTTAGTTATTGCTGAAGTAGTACGCTGCGAAGGGGAAACCGCCCTACTGGGGGAGCCGCCCTGCATTTGTCCTCCGGTAGGACGACACCCCTTTGTCGTCCCCGTCGGCCTTGGGGTTGGGGGCCTTTAACGGGATGGCTAAGGGAAGCCGCCCTACCGGAGGGTAGGGTGGCTGCATTGGTGAGGTGATAACGAAAGGAGGTCAGTGTGGAGACTACGGAACTTATGACCGCTCTTTCTGACCCCGCTTTGTACGGGGTGAGAGCAGAGGAACTCACCCTGGAGCAGACGCACATTTCCATTGTCTGCCTCACGCCAGAGGTGGTGTACAAAATCAAAAAGCCGGTTGATTTGGGCTTTTTGGATTTCACCACCCTGGAGAAGCGGCGGCACTTCTGTGAGGAGGAGGTGCGCCTCAACTCCCGCTTGTCGCCGGAGGTGTATCTGGGCGTAGTGCCCCTGACCTGGGACGGGAAACGGCTGGCCTTCGGGGGAGAGGGGGAAATCGTGGAGTACGCGGTCAAAATGAAACGCCTGCCCCAGGAGCGGCTCCTCAGCCATCTGTTGGCCAGGGACGAGGTCACCCCGGAGATGATAGAGGCAGTGGCGGCGAAGGTGGCCGACTTCCACGAGCGCGGTGAGCGCGGCCCCGAGGTTGACCGCTACGGGAGTCTGGAAGTCATCCGCTACAACACGGAGGAGAACTTCACCCAAACGGAGCCTTTCATTGGCCGTACCCTGAGCCGAGAGCAGTTCGAGTTCCTTTCCACGGCCACGCGGAACTTCCTGCGACGCAATGAGGCTGTTTTTGAGGAGCGCATTGCCCGGGGGTGCATCCGCGACTGCCACGGCGACTTGCACACGGAGCACGTTTGCTTCGCCGACGGTCTGGTCATTTTCGACTGCATTGAGTTTAACACCCGTTTTCGCTGCTCCGACGTGGCGGCCGAAGTGGCCTTCCTGGCCATGGATTTGGATGCCCACGACCGGCCCGATTTGGCCCGGCACTTTGTGCGGGAGTACGTGGCTCGCACTGGGGACGCCCAACTGCTGTGGCTCTTGGACTTTTACAAATGTTATCGAGCCTACGTGCGGGGGAAGGTAGTAGGGTTCCAGTTGGACCAGCCGGAGGTGCCGCCGGAGGCTAAAGAGGCGGCCCGCCGGCAGGCCCAAGGCATGTTTGCCCTGGCGGAACGGTATGCCCAAACCCTGGCCCGGCCAGTGCTGTTCCTGCTGTGTGGCCTCATGGGCACAGGCAAGACGGCGTTGGCCCAGGCTTTGGCCCAGAACATAGACGCAGAACTGCTCCGTTCGGATGTGGTGCGCAAGGAGTTGGCGGGCCTGGCTCCGGATACGCCCCAGCGGGAACCGTTCGAGCAGGGAATTTACGCCCCGGAGTTTTCCCGCCGCACTTACGAGGCCCTGCGGGAACGGGCAGCAAAGGCCCTGCGCCAGGGCCGGGGAGCCGTCGTCTTGGACGCCTCCTTCGCCTCCCGGCAGGAACGACAACTCACCTTGGCCCTGGCACAGCAGGAGGCAGCACAGGCTTACGTGGTGGAATGCGCCTGTCCCGAAGAAGTCGTGCGCCAGCGGCTCGAGGTGCGTCTGGAGGCCGGTCGCGATGCCTCCGATGGGCGGTGGGAACTGTATCAGCAGCAGCGAGCGGCCTTTGAGCCCTGCACCGAGGTGCCCGAAGGACAGCACATCCTCCTGGACACCGCGCGACCGGTGGCTGCCTGCCTTCAAGAATTGCTGCTGCAACTGACAGCGTGAAATCCCTCCACCCCGGTAGAGGGCGGTGGCCATTGCCCTTACGTCTCCCCAGCCAACTTCAGCAATCGTTCCCACTGCCGGTCCACGTCCTCCTGGATTTGGGAGAGGAGGTGCTCATTTTGGGGGGTAAAGAGGTGGCGGAAGCGGACTTGCCGTTTGAGGAACTCCTCCACTGGCTTCTTCTCTCGGGGCTTGTAGTTCAGCCGATATTGGCCGTCTTCCACTTCATACAGGGGCCAGAAGCAGGTTTCGGCTGCCAGGCGAGATATTTCAATGGTTTCGTGGGAGTCGAAGCCCCAGCCCAGAGGACAGGGGGAAAGGACCACCATAAAGGCCGGCCCTTCCACAACCAAGGCCTTTTCGACTTTGCGGGTTAAATCCCGCCAGTTGTGGGGGGCGGCCTGGGCAACGTAGGGGATGCCGTGGGCCACCATAGTGGCGGTGATGTCCTTGCGTCGTTCCGTTTTGCCGGGGATGACTTTCCCAGCGGGACTGGTGGTGGTGTGAGCCCCCAGGGGGGTCGCCCCAGACCGCTGTATCCCCGTGTTCATGTAGGCCTGATTGTCGTAGCAGAGCACCAGCATATCATGGCCCCGTTCCATGGCCCCAGAGAGGGCCTGGAACCCGATGTCGTAGAGGGCCCCGTCCCCGCCGAGGGCGATGAAGTCGATTTCCCGGTCTATCTTGCCACGCTTCCTCAAGGCCCGATAGGCCGTCTCCACCCCGCTGATGGTGGCGGCCACATTTTCAAAGGCGCTGTGGATGAAGGGAATATCCCAAGCCGTGTAGGGGTAGATGGTGGTAACTACCTCCATGCAGCCGGTAGCGCAACTGACCACCACAGGATTAGGAGCCGCCAACAGCATCTGGCGCAAAATGACCGGCGCGGCACAACCGCTACACGCCCGGTGTCCGCTGGTGAGGCCTTCGGGCCGTCGGGACAGTTCTTTTAGACTGGGCATGGTTTCCTTTCCTTTCGCCTATTGAGCGTAAGGGGCGGCACCTCTGCCCGGGAGACGAGGCCGCCCTCTGGTGAGCGCAGGCCCAAGTAACTTACTTCGGTAACCATTTCCCCCGTTTGGACCAGGGTGAGCAGGTCTTCAAAGACTTGGCGAATTTGGTCGGTAGTCACATCGCGCCCTCCCAGGCCGTAGATGTAGTCCACGATGGGCGGGTGGACGGGCGCGGTGTAGAAAACGGCCCGCAGGTCGTTAAGCAAGGGTCCTCCGAAGCCGGAGAAGCCCTCCGCCCGGTCCATTACAGCGATGGCTTTTACCTTTTGCAGGCTTTGCACAATCTCCCGCCGGGGCAAGGGGCGGAACACCCGTATTTTCAGCAGGCCCACCGGTTGGCCTTCGGCCCGCAGTGCGTTGACCACCGCTTTGGCGGTTCCAGCGGTGGAACCCATCGCCACTACGGCCACCTGAGCATCTTCCAAGCGGTACGGTTCGAGCAAATCGTAGCGAGTGCCGAACTTGGCCGCAAACTCCTCCCCTACCGCCTGGATGACCGCCGGAGATTCCCGCATGGCTTCGGCCTGAGAGCGTTTGTGCTCAAAATAGTAGTCCGTCAAATCCAACGGGCCTACGGTGATGGGATGGTCAACATCCAAGAGGGAGTAGGCGGGTTCGTACTCGCCGATGAACTCCTGCACAGCCTCGTCGGGATAGAGGTGCACCCGTTCCATAGCGTGGCTGAGGATAAAGCCGTCGGTGGTGACCATCACCGGGAGGCGAGTTCCCTCAGCAATGGGCACTGCTTGGATGAGGTTGTCGTAAGCCTCCTGCACGTTCTCCGAGTAGATTTGAATCCACCCGCAGTCGCGTGCCCCCATGGTGTCACTGTGGTCGCAGTGGATATTGATATTGCCGCTCAGGGCGCGATTTACTACGGCCATGACGATAGGCAAGCGCAGGCTGGCAGCGATGTAGAGCATCTCCCACATCAGGGCCAGGCCTTGGGAAGAGGTCGCGGTCATGGCCCGCACCCCCGCTGCCGCGGCCCCGATACAGGCACTCATGGCGCTGTGTTCGCTCTCCACCCGAATTAGTTCCGTATCCACCAAACCATCGGCGACGAAGCCCGAAAAAATTTGCACGATTTCCGTCTGAGGGGTGATGGGATAGGCCGCAACTACCTCCGGGTTAATTTGCCGCATGGCTTCCGCTTCCGCCTCGTTGCTGGTCATGGCAACGATTTGGGTTTCCATGGTTACATTTCCTCCCATTGCATAGTAATGGCTTTGACTTTCGGCGGGCATTCCTGGGCACAGATGCCACAGCCCTTGCAGTAGTCCAGGTCCATGCCCACGACCTTGCCCTCCTCCACCTGTACCGCTCCCTCGGGACAGTAGACCCAGCACAGCAAGCAGTGCACGCACTTTTCCGCATCCCACAGCGGCCAGTGCGTGCGCCAGCCGCCCGTTTTGTACTCCCGCGCCGTTCCCGACCGGTCAATTATGCCGGCCTCAGGAAGTTCGGTCCAGACTTTCAAGGTTTGTTTCATCCCTTTTGTACCTCCTGATACCCGCGTTTAATGGCCTCCAGGTTGCCCTGCACCACTTCCGGCCGGTGGCGGAATTTATGCCCCAACCGCCGCTCCGTATCCTCCAAGAGGATTTCAAAGTCTACCAATTGGGTTACTGCCGCCAGGGCCCCCACCATGGGAGTGTTGGGAATGTCCCGGCCAATGGCCTCCCGGGCAATGCGCGAGGCATCTAAGGTACACACTTTCTGCTCCGGGGCCAGGGACAATTCCGGTCGGATTTCCTCCGGGCGGCGGCTGGTGTTGATGATGACCGTGCCGTCTGGGGCCAGTCCCTCGGTCACGTCCACCGTTCCCAGGAGGGTAGGGTCGAGGACTATCACCACTTGGGGATGGGCCACCCCACAGTGAAGGGTAATAGGTTCGTCACTGATGCGATTAAAAGCCTGTACCGGAGCACCACGCCGCTCGGGACCGAATTCAGGGAAGGCCTGCATGTACTTGCCCGCCCCTAAGATGGCTTCCCCGAACAGCAGAGCCCCCGTTTTAACCCCCTGCCCCCCCCGCCCATGCCAGCGGATTTCAGTCATGGTAGCCATATTTCTTCTCCCATCAGCCAAAGACCAGATAACCTTAAGGGTTTGTACAGGGAATTCGCCAGCGAGGTGCATATTCCTCCTGCTGAG
>DTZQ01000429.1 GCA_012961305.1 Armatimonadota bacterium
GTCCAGCAATGTCCGTAGCCACAGAGACCCAGAGCACGATGTACGCCAGAGGCCCGCACTTGCAGCCTAAGTCCCCTGTGGACACCAAGCACCTACTCCACAAGCCGGGGTGCCTCCAGCACTATTTCACAGGTCCCGTCCTCCAGAAATCGCTCCTCTACGATGCGGTAGTCTTTGACCAGGCCGGCGGTTTCCACGGTGCCCGTTTCTTCTTCAACTTGCGAGCCGTACAGGGCGGCAGCCAACTTCCGCTGGGCATCCGCCAATGCTGCCCGGCGGGCTAAAAGCCGGGCCCGCAGTGGGGGGAGGTTTGGCGGGCTTACCCCGCGCCCGGTGACCTGAATGACCTCCTCCGCCGGCTGCTCCGGGGCAGTTTCGCCCGGGGGGACAGGTCCCGCCTCCTCCGGCGCCGGGGCAGGGGGGAGTTTGGAAACTACCGGTGTTCCCCCAAGAGGAGCAGTTGGAGGCGGCTGGGGCCGCGAGCAGCCAGCGACCAGCAAACTTCCCAGCATGGCTCCCATTAAACCAATTCGCTTTTGCCGCATGAGCGTTCTCCTCACCCCCACGGTCCAAAAAGTGGTGCAAGGCCCCATCTTGCGCTGCCGCCCGCGAGGGTTCAGCGGCGCTGCTGGCGCAGGGAATTGAACATCACCGCCAACACCACGACGCTGCCGACGATAACTCCCTCCCACAGCGAGGCATTGTGGCGAATGATGAGGTTAATACCGTTCAGGATGACGTTCAAAATGCACGCACCTAACACTGTGCCCAGAACGGTTCCCTGTCCACCGCTGAGGCTGCACCCGCCAATGACTGCGGCCGCGATGGCGTTCAGTTCGTAAGCCACTCCGCTGCCGGGCATACCCTGGCGGTTGTAGGCGGCGTAGAGAACTCCCGCCAGCCCGGTTAGCAGCGAACACAGCCCATAGGCGACCATCTTGATACGGATGATTTTCAACCCCGAAAGCCGGGCCGCTTCCTCGTTCCCCCCCAGGGCGTACAGGTAGCGGCCAATGGGCGTGAGACGCATTAACCCCTCCCCCAGCCCTGCCACTCCCACGAAGAACAGCACTGGTACGGGGATGCCAGCCACACGCCCGTTGCCCAGAAAGTGAAAGGCCTCCAGGTCCACCGGCACGGGCATGGAGTTGGTGCGCAGCAGGGCGATGCTCCGCAGCATACACAGCGAGCCCAGGGTGACGACGAAGGGCGGCAGGTTGAAGCGGTCAATGAGCAGGGCATGCACTACCCCAATAAAGGCCGATCCAGCCAGCACGGCCAGGATGCTGGTCAACAGGGGCCAGCCGTGTTCCGCCATCAGCAAGGCGCAGTACACCCCGCTGAAGGCAATCAGAGAGCCCACGGAGAGGTCAATCCCGCCGGCGATGATGACTAAGGCCTCTCCAACGGCAAAGATGCCCAGGAGGGCAATCTGCCGCGACAGGTTTTGCAAATTGAGGGGACGCAGAAAAGCCTCACGGGCACCGGTGGAAATGATGAACAGGCATATCACCAGCAGGGCCAGGAAGATGCCCATCTCGCGGGACTTCAGCCAAGTCGCCGCTGACCACCCTTCCCTCACCTGTACTCGGCGCTCTACCACCAGTTGCCTCGCCTCCTTCAGTACTTATAACCGCCCGACCACTCCGAGGCAGCCTCAGGTTAGGACGACTTCACTCCCAACTCATCCAACTCCCGCCGAAACTCGGCCACGTTCTCTGGGGTGATAACTCGCACGCCGGTATCAATGGTATTGTTTTCGCCCACCGTGTAGGGGGTGTTTTGGTCGAACCATTGCCGGGCCTTCTCCGGGTCGCCCAGGGTGATGATGTGGTACAGCAACTCTACGGAGCGATAGCCGAACTCGAAGGGCTTCTGGACGATGGTGGCATCAATTTCTCCGGCCTCTAAGTGGTCGAGGGTACGCGGCTCCGCATCGAAGCAGACGATTTTGATGCGGTCTCGCATCCCCGCCTCTTTAACCGCCTGGGCGATGGCGGGACCATTGTAGGAGAACACCCCCAGGAGCAAATCAAGGTCGGGCATGGCTTGGATGACCTGTTCGACGTTGGCTCGCGCCCGGTTGGCATCCTTGTAGTCATCGCGCACGTCCACCAACTCAATGCCCTGGGGAGCAGTGACCTCCTTGAAACCCTCAATCCGCTCGCGGCCATTGGGAGCCGTTTGGTTGCCCACGAAGGCTACCACTTTGCCCCCGTGGGGCAGGAGTTTAACTGCTTCCTCCCCGGCCACCTTACCGGCTTCGTAGTTGTTGGTGCCGATGTAGGCGTAACGGTTGGACTCTGGCGCATCGGAGTCGAAGGTAATTACCACAATGCCGCTTTCCAGCAACTCATTGATGACTGGCGTGGTCGGAGCAGCTTCAATGACCGAAATGGCCATCCCGTCAATTTCCTGGGCCGCGAAGTTCTCGATGATGCGCCTTTGGGTGGCGACTTGGGAGTCCGGCGGGCCGGCCCACTCAGCCTCCACTCCGTACTTCTTTGCTGCCCGTTCCATCCCTACCGCCATCGGGTCCCAGAACGGCGAGAGGCCATTGGTTACGATACGAAGGCGGATTTTCTGGCCGGGCTCAGTCGGAGGAGCAGTCGTTTCTTCGGCCCCCGTCGGGGCCGAGGGGAGTTGTTTTTTGGGACAGCCGGTCAGGATTCCCATTCCTCCTAACAGCAGCATTCCCAAGCCGTAAAACCAAACTTTTCGGGCCATGCCTCTACTCCTTTCTTTGGGGTCGGGCACTCTTAGTGCAGTCCTCTGGTATCAAGCACTTTGGCGCCATTGGCCACTTCAAATTTGAGATTTCAGATTTGAGATTTCAGATTTGAGATTTCAGA
>DTZQ01000430.1 GCA_012961305.1 Armatimonadota bacterium
CGGTTCTAAACCGAGTTAACCAACTTAAGTTGGTTTGGTAGAGGTAGCCCCGAGTTTGAACTCTGGGCCAGAAGGCTGGATTTCCTTCCCCCAAACCAACTTAAGCTCGGCGGTGTTAAAGTTAACCTTGTTGAGATACTCAGCCCTCACCAACGGTGAGAATGGCCCAACTGCCTAATTGTCCTCTCTGGGAGTCCTTCCAAGGGAACAAGTTCCTGCTCGCCCCGGCGCATGTCGCGCAGGGTAACCTGCCCTGCCGCCAGTTCATCCTCTTTCAGCAGCAGGACTAAGGCGGCTCCCAACCGATTGGCCTGGCGCATCTGTCCTTTCAGGCTGCGTCCTTCGTGGTCCAATTCTACCCGCAGACCTTCCCGTCGCAACTGCCAGGCCAGTTGCTGCGCTTGTACCCTCTCCGGGGGGGATACGGCTGCGATGTACAGCCGAGGGCGGGGGGACAAAGATACTGTCCGACCGGTTTTCTCCAGCGCCAGCAGAACCCGCTCCAGGCCCGAACCGAAGCCGATACCCGGTGTAGGCGGTCCCCCGCACTGCTCTACCAGTCCATCGTAGCGTCCCCCGCCCAGGAGGACGTTCTGTGCTCCCAGGGCCGGGTGGGCAATCTCGAAGGCGGTTTTGGTGTAGTAGTCCAGTCCCCGTACCAAGCGCGGCTGGAGGGTGTAGGCCACTTCCAGGTCTGTCAGTCCTTTGCGCACGGCGGTGAAATGCTCGGCACATTCGGAACAGAGATAGTCCAACATTACCGGAGCATCCTGGGTGGCAGTCTGACAGGTGGGGACTTTGCAGTCCAGTATCCGCAGGGGATTGACCTCAAACCGTCGCTGGCAGTCCGGGCACAGGTGGTCTAAACGGTCCCGCAGGTAGGCCCTTAGAGCCTCGCGGTGGACTGGCCGACAGCGGGGACAACCGATGGAATTGAGCAGCAATTCCACCTCATCCAGTCCCACGGCGGAGAGATAGGTCAAGCCCAGGGTTATTACCTCCACGTCCAGGGATGGTTGGAGGGAACCGAGGGCCTCAATGCCCGCTTGGTGATGCTGTCGGTAGCGTCCTTCCTGCCGTCGCTCGTAGCGAAAAATGGCTGATAAGTAGTAGAACTTCTGTACTCCTCCCTGCGCGTAGAGGCCGTTTTCCAGGTAGGCACGCACCACCGGAGCGGTGCCTTCCGGGCGCAGGGTCATACTCCGCCCGCCCCGGTCGGTGAAGGTGTACATTTCTTTGGCTACGATGTCTGTACTTTCTCCCACGCTGCGGACGAACAGTTCGGTCTGCTCGAACATAGGGGTGCGAATTTCCCCGTAGCCGAACCGCTCGCAAATCTCACGGAACGTGGCTTCTACTGCTTGCCATTTGGCCGCTTCCGCAGGCAGGATGTCCTGGGTACCTCGTGGTCGGCGATAAGGCATGAGCATCCCTCTGAACCTGATACTGGATACTGGCCCGGTTTCGGGTTGGTCAACCACGGAGCGCGGAGAACTGAGGGTGAGTTGCCCTCAACCGTCCATCTGCCAGTAATCAAGACTGAAGTTGGGCAATGTACTCCTCGGCCTCAGCCAGAAGTTTGTCCAGGGAATCGGGGTTGGCCAGGAGGAGGGCCAGAGCTGCCCGGCGCTTGCGTTCTAACTTCTCAATGCGCTGCTCCAGGGGGTCAATTTGGGCGTACACTGCATCGGCTTCTTCCCGCAGTTGGGCCTGCTGGCGCAGATAATCAGCCAATTCGGGGTCATCCTCCTCCTTGCCCTGCAGCCGCAGGGTTTGAATGTTGCTGCCCACCAATTCCCGAGCCTCATCCAGATTGTTCAACCGCGTCCTTAACTCCTTTAATCGCTCCTGCCATTCCTCCAATACCGGGCTGTACTTGCGGTCCAAGGTCTCCTCCAATTTTTCCTTTTCCCGCTCCTCCCGGTACTCCCGCAGGGCCTCCAATTTCTCCCGGACTACTTCATGCTCGGCCAATTTCTCCGCCCCCTTTCTCAACATCCGACCCAAAAACCCGCCAACTTGCTTGGCTTTCTCCTTGGCCTTCTCCACCGCTTCTTCCGCTTTTTCCCGTAGTTCTTCTTTGGGCATAGAGAGGCTCCTTTCTCTTTCAGGAAAACATGAAACGTGAATATCACACCTCAGGCCTCACTACAAAGTATAGCCGAAAGCCGCCCGCTTGTCAAGGGCTGGTTCCACCGCACTCCCACCGCGATGCAGCCGCCCCGTCTCCACCACGAAGTTGGAGGTTGGAAGGCGACTGGGCCCTCATCCTTCGCTCCCTTTCAGTGGTTGTCCAACGGCGAGGTCTGTGGTATAATGGGGAGGCGGGGGAAGACCAGCAGCAGGAGCAGGAAGTATGTTGCCTTTAGGTACGCAACGAGTAAACGAAAAGGGACATCTGGAAATTGGAGGGTGTGATACGGTAGAGTTAGCGGAGAAGTTCGGTACTCCGTTGTACGTCTTGGACGAGAGGGCCGTACGGGAGCGGTGTCGGGAATACCGAGGGGCTTTAGAAACCCGCTATCCGCGGAAGGTGAAGGTCTACTACGCGGGCAAGGCGTTTCTCACTTTGGCTATGTGCAGGTTAGCGGCCCAGGAGGGACTGGGACTGGACGTGACTTCGGCAGGGGAGTTGCACACCGCTTTACAGGCTGATTTTCCGCCTGAAGATATTGCCCTGCACGGCAACTTCAAGTCCGAGGAGGAAATGCGGTTAGGGATTGAATCCCGCGTGGGTCGCATCGTAGTGGACAGCCGCATCGAATTGGAGCAGTTGGCCGCGCTGGCAGCGGAGTATCGGCGTACCGTGCCCGTTCTTCTGCGCCTCAATCCGGGCATTAAAGCCGGAGGGCATGAGTTCATCGAAACAGGGCATATTGACTCGAAGTTCGGCTTGAGCATCAGCACTGGTCAGGCTTTGCAGACCGTACAGCGAGCCTTGGAACTTCCACACCTGGATTTGCGGGGGGTGCATTGCCATATCGGCTCGCAAATTTTGGCGACCGAACCCTTTGGGCGGACCGCGGAGGTAGTGATGGAGTTCCTGGCGGAAATCCGCCGGGAAACGGAAGCGGTGTTGACGGAACTCAATCTGGGTGGGGGGTTGGGGATTCGCTACACTCCAGCCGACGACCCTCCGAGTGTGGAAGAATACGCTGAGGTGATAGTCACCCGCCTCCTGAGAGCCGCGGAACGGCACAACTTTCCGCTGCCGACCCTCATGGTGGAGCCGGGCCGGTCAATCGTGGGAGAGGCTGGAATAACCCTGTACACCATTGGGGTCATCAAAGAGGTTCCCGGCGTGCGGACCTACGTGGCAGTAGACGGAGGGATGTCAGATAATCCTCGCCCGGCCCTCTACAAGGCCAGGTATGAAGTCTTCCTCGCCAATCGGGCCGCGGAGGAACCCACCCAGGTGGTCACGGTTTCCGGCAAGCACTGTGAAACTGATACTCTGTTCGAGGAGGTAGTTTTGGCCCCGCCTCAAGTGGGAGACCTGTTAGCCGTGCAGAGCACGGGGGCCTACCACTATTCGATGGCCAGCAACTACAACCGCTTTTGCCGTCCGGCGGTGGTGTTGGTCCGGGAGGGACAGGCAGAGGTCATAGTGGAGCGAGAGACCTGGGAGGACCTCCTGGCCCACGACGCCCTCCCTACCTGGCTGCGGGATTAAGGGCGGGTTGGGAAACGGTCCCTACCGGGGATTGTAATGGGCGGTACTGGGGGCGACGGACTTCGCCGCGGGCCGCGGCTTCCAGCAGGGGACAGGGGCGGCGCACGATAACGACGCTGAGGTCATCCCGTTCTAAAGCCGCCTGCAACACCGTTCGGGTGTGTTCCCGGTCCAGGGGGTCTACGATGACCGGAGTGAGGCCGCAGGCGGCCACGAGGTCTTCCATTTTGACCGAAGGAGAAGGGCGACCGCGGGCGTTTCGGCCTACGTTGGGGGTGGGCTGAAAGCCGGTAGTGGCCGTGGCCCCGTTATCCAAGATGAGAAGCAAAGCGCAGTGCTGCAGGTTCGCGGCGTTGACGAGACCGGGTAAACCGGTGTGATAAAAGGACGAATCGCCCATGAGGGCTACCGCACGGCAGTTGGGTCGGGCGCGGGCCAGGCCAGCCGCCAGGTTGATGCTGGCTCCCAGACAGTATTTGAGGTGTAACAGTTCATACGGGGGAGCGGCAGCCCAAATTAGGCATCCAGGGTCGCCGGTTACCACGACTTCCCGGCCCACGGCGGCAATGGCTTCTCGCAGGGCTTCAAGGGTAGGAATGTAGGGGCATTCCTGGCAAAAAGTGTACAGGTCCGGCGGGGGCCTTAGAGGTGAGGGAGGCGGATGAGTCTTTCCCTTTAGCAGCCAGGCCAGGGCCTGCCGGATGTTTTCCTCCCGGAGTTCATCCCCTACGGGAAGATGACCACTTTCACGTCCCCATATCGGCAGCGTTAGTTTGGCCTCCTGGGCCAGGGCCTTTATCTGGCGTTCCACCCAGGGGTCGTTCTCCTCCAGCACCAACACCCGCTCGACGGTGGACAGAAAATCCAGCACCAACCCCCGGGGCAGAGGATGCACGGTGGTCAACGCCAACACGCTGAGGGGAGGGACCTCCTCCGAGGCCGGTCTGAGTTTCTCGGCCGCGAAACCCACCGCCACCACTCCGCAAAGTCCCTGCCCCCAGCGTTGGTTCCAGGGAGAGGCGGTGAACCTCTCCTCCAAGTCAGCCAGGCGAGCGTGCAGGCGGACGTGATTGGCAACGGCATTGTAACCAGTGGAAATCCACTGGAAAGGAGCCAGGGAGAGGGGGCGAAGGGGGGCGGAAGCCGGAGGGGGCACTTTGACCTCAGCCGTGGTTTGGACAAAAGGCCAGGGGACGCGGAGGATGAAGGGAAGGGAGGTGCTTTCCGACAGGTCAAAGGCGGTTCGCATAACCTCGGCTCCCAAGTCCAAGGTGACCGGCTCTAACAGAGGCAGTTCCGCAAAATAGGCCAGTCCGCGGGTGTCCTGTTCGTTCTGAGAAACGTGGGCGCCGGGGTCATCCCCCAACAAGATGACCAAGCCGGCATTTATTCCGGTGAAGTTGAGGGTCAGGAGGGGGTCTACGGCCACATTAAGGCCCACGCTTTTGACCGCCACCAAACTGCGCCATCCGCCCACGCTAGCCCCCAGGGCACATTCTAAGGCGACCTTTTCGTTGACCGCCCACTCTACGGTCAGGTCAGGGGCCTGCTCTAACAGTACTTCCACCACCGAGGTGGCTGGGGCTCCTGGATAGCCGGTAACGTACTGCACCCCCGCAGCCAAAGCCCCTGCGGCCAGGGTTTCCGCCCCCGTCAGTTCTGAAGGAGTTTCCAACATATTTTCGTCGTCGTGCCCCCCATCCTTTCCAGTTTTTACGCCTCCCGCCCCGGCAACCAAGCCAAGTACTCCGGTAGTAGTTCCTCCACCCATCCTTCCACTATTCCGGCCTGGTCCCGCAGCCGGGCGCGCATGAAAACTTCAAACACCTGCTCTTTGGGGACTCCCAGGGCCAACAGGCTGACTCCCCACAGATAATAGGCCCGCAGGGCGGCTGTGTCTAATCGGGTTGCTTCTTGTGCTTGGACGATGGCTGTCTGGTAATCCTGACAGTCGTAGTACCACTGGGCCAGTTCGGTGTGCACTTCCGCCCGGAAGATGGCTGGGGATACTTCCAACAACTCACGAATAGTACGCTCGTTGTCCCGTCGGGTCTCCGCGTCCGATAAGAGGTCCAAAATCCGTTGGTACTCGCGAGCGGCATCCTCGTTCCGAGCCAACAGGCGGTAGGCATCGCCCAACATCCGCCGCGCACAGGCCTCAAAACTGGTCCCCTCCACCCTCAAAGCCGCCTGCAACTCCGCCACTATTTCGTCCACCGTGGCCTCGGTGAGGCCCTCGTTGCGCACAATGGCCCGCGCGCGGTCGAAGTGCTGCTGCGCCCGCAGTTCTGTGGTGACCTCCGCCAGCGCGTCTTGCGCCCGGTTCCAAGCGCGTTTTAGATGGTTAAGCAGGGCCATACCATCTCCTGCTGCCGGGTTGGCTTTTGAAGGGTTCCCTACCCAGCCACTTAATATTATACCGCCTGGCCACTTAGATGTCAAGCCTGAAACCCGCTTAACCTTGACAAACGCGGTCAATATGTTACAATTTAAACCGTGAAAACCCAAGGACGGAAACATCCGGGCAATACACTGAACGATTTGACCGGGAAGGAGTGGATTAAGTTCACCCGTTCCTGGTTCGTGTGCGACTCGCCGCGCTACTGGCAAAACAAGGATACCGAACTGCACCCGGCGCGGTATCCCGAGGAGTTAGTGCACGAGTTCCTCCGGTTTTTCACCAAACGCGGGGGAACTGTATTGGACCCCTTCGTGGGTTCCGGGGCGACCTTAATTGCCTGTGGGGAGGCAGGGCGGCGTGGGGTAGGATGGGAGTTGAACGCCCATTACGTAGAAGTGGTCCGCCGCCGTTTAGCACAGGCGGATTTTGCCCTCCCGCAGCACGTATTGCAGGCCGACGCGCGGGAGTTAGGTAATGCGCAGGTATGGCAACAGTTGTCGCTGTCTGATTGGCCGGCCTGGGGGCCGTGCGGATTGCCGCTGTTTGATTTCATCATAACTTCGCCACCCTACTGGAACATGCTTCGCCAAACGCGGGGCCGAGTGTTCTCCAAACAACAGCAACGTCGAGCGGCGGGACTGTCCACCTATTATTCGGACGACCCGGCCGATTTGGGCAACATCGCTGACTACGACGAGTTCATCGAAACCCTGGGGCAAGTTTTCGATGCGGCCTACGAATTGTTGAAGCGGGGGAAGTATCTGGTGGTGGTAGTACAAAACGTGCGAGTGCCAGAGGGGGAAGTGAAGCCTTTGGCCTGGGACCTCCAACACCGCCTGTCGCGCCGGTATCTCTTTCAGGGGGAGCGGATATGGTGCCAAGCAGAGAAACCGCTGGGAGTGTGGGGCTATCCCACTACTTTCGTGCCCAACTACCACCACCATTACTGTCTGATTTTTCGCAAAGGGAAAGGGGGGCAGGTCTGCTAAGCGGCGAATTTAACTTTGTCGAACTGCTTTCGCTAACGTGTTAAAGGAGGCAGAAGGAGTGGTGGCCGGTGTACCATAGTTAGAGGAAAAATGGAGGCTAAACTGAAGGAATACCTGGAGGTAGTGACCCAAGCGTGCCGGAGCAGTGACGAGTACGGGGCCGCTGGGCCCCGGCAGCGGGAACGGATGCTTCGGCGGGCGCAAGTGGCTGCTTTCCGTCGGTTCATTGACGAGGAGCGGCAGCGGCTGTGGGCGTGGTATCAAGAGGAACCCTCGGGCGCGCGCTTCTGTCAGGAACACACCAGACTTTTCGACGTCGTGGTCAAGGCCATGTACGAACTGGCCCTGACTACGGTACGCGAACGGCAGCGGACTTGGGGGGAGGTAGAAGAGGCCGAACTGTGTGTAGCAGCCGTGGGGGGCTACGGGCGGGGGCAACTGGGTCCTTACTCGGACATAGATGTAGTGTTCATCCCGGCGCGGGAGGAACATCCCTTCGTAGATGCGGTGGTGCGGGAAACCTTTAACTTGCTCACGGAAACCCTCGTCCCTCGCAAACACCCCCAAATGGCCCATTCCTATCGCCCCTTCTCCGACATCGGGTTGATGGACCACCGCACCTTAACCTCGCTTTTGGAATCTCGCTATCTTTGCGGCAGCGAACACCTCTACCAGCATTTCATGCAGGAATTAATGCGGCACATTGACCCGATAGAGTTCCTGTACCAAAACCTGCGGGAACGCGAACAGGCTTGGGCGGCGGAGGGAAGTTCCCTGTACCGCCTGGAACCCGACTTAAAGAACGGGCCGGGAGGCTTGCGTGACTTCCACACCGCCGTATGGGTGGCTAAGGTGACCTATCGCATTGCCGTCTGGGATGTGTTGGAGGAACTGCAGCGGCAGGGTATTATCGCGGGGACCGAACGCAACCGGGTGCTGAATGCGGTAGAGTTCGTGCTGCGCATGCGCAACTGGCTCCAAATAGAAAAGGGACACAAAGCAGATGTGTTGGAGGCGGCCAAGCAGGACCCGTTGGCGCAGGTTCTGGGCTATCGGCGAGATGGGGAAGTGGCCCCGGAGGAGCAGTTGATGCGCGACTACTTTGTCAGTGCCCGGGCCATTGCCAATTTCAGCCGGCGCCTGTTGAGAAAATGCCAGCAGGAGCGGCTTTCTTCGCCCGAGGGATTTGTGGTAGTGAAGGATACCCTGTACCCGGCCCATGAGGGCATTTTCCGCGACGACCCCGTCCGCCTGCTGCAAGTCTTTGAACTGGCCCAGAAGTACTGGCTCACCTTCTCCCTGGAGTTGGAGGACCTGATTCGCCAAAATGTGGACCTCATCAATCACGGCTTTCGGCACAGCCAGGCGGCAGCCCTGTCCTTCCTCAACATCCTGCGCAGTCCCCATGAGGTCGCGGGGACCCTGCGCGCCATGCTGGACCTGGGGGTGCTGGAGGCCTACCTGCCGGAGTTCGGCCAACTGTTACCCCTCATCCCTCCCGACCCGGTGCATGAGTACGCCGTAGGCGAGCATTCCCTGCGGGTGGTGGAGGCGATTCAGGCCGTGCGGGACGGTTCTGCACCGGAGGAGGACTCGCTGCGTTTTGCCCTCTCTCGCATACCTCAGCCGGAGGTGCTGTACTTAGCCGCTCTGCTGCACGACGCGGGCAAAATGGAAAGCCCAGAGGGCCCACACCCGGCGGCTGGGGCACTGGTGGCCCGCCGAGTGGCGGAACGTCTGGGGTTGGACGAGGGCACCGCCGGACAGGTGGAATGGCTGGTACGCTTCCACTTGGAGATGATGGAAGTGGCCCGGACGCTGGATTTGTCCCTGCCGGAGACGATTCATCGGTTTTGCCGCGACATCCCCACGGTGGAGTTGCTGG
Organism: Armatimonadota bacterium; assembly: GCA_012961305.1. Taxonomy (GTDB): domain Bacteria; phylum Armatimonadota; class UBA10988; order UBA10988; family DTZQ01; genus DTZQ01. Next base: position 8,949 of record DTZQ01000430.1, read on the forward strand.
ATGCCCTCTACCTGCTGAGTTACACCGATGCCCAGTGTGTGGGACGAGGAGTACTGCGGGACATGGACAAACAACTGCTGGCCCAACTGTACACCGCGGCCCGGCGGGAACTGGAAGAACAAGTGCGGGTGGAGGTGCCCTGGGAACGGCTGTGGGAGGAGCGGGCCCGGCGAGCCCAGAGGGACGTAAAACGCTCCCTACGCGATTTCCCGCCCGAGGTGGTCGAGGAGCATTTGCAGGCCATGCCTCCCTGGTACGCCCTCAATACCCGGCCAAGCGTCATTGCCAAACACATCAGTTACATCCAGCGTCTGCCCGCAGAAAAGGCAGTCATTGACTTCTACCAAGAACGCGACGCCCGGTTCACAGAACTGACGGTGTGCACCTACGACCGCATAGGTCTGCTGCGGGACATCGCAGGCACTTTGGCGGCCAACAGCATCAACATTACCGTCTTCCAACTGAATGTGCGTCAGGACGTTAAACCCATTTTCATCAGTACCATATGGATTGACGACTACGGCCAACCGGTGGGAGAAACCAAGCAGTACCACTTGGTGGATGACCTCCGACGAGTGCTGGTGGAAGGGGTTCCCGTCCCAGAGGTCTTCGCCCAGCACGAAAAGGCCCTGCCGAACAAAATAGTGCTCCACGCCGTCACCGTGCATAACGACCTTTCGCCCCGCCACACCATTCTGAGGCTCCGGGCTGAAGACCAACTGGGCCTGTTGTACCTTTTCACCCGGGCCTTGGCAGCCGAGGGCCTGGACATCCGCGCAGCCCGAGTGACGACCTGGCATGGCGAGGCAGAAGACACCTTCTACGTGACCGACGCCGAAGGCAACAAACTGAGCGACGAGGACTGCACCGCTCTGGTGGAGCAACTGCGGGCCAGACTTACGTAGGTGGGGAGGAAAAAGTGACCGTAGGTCTGATTTGCTTGGGCTGTCCGAAAAACTTGGTGGATGCTGAACTGATGCTGGGCACTCTGGAGCAGCACGGCTACCGCGTGACCAACGAGGCAGCGGAAGCCGAGATGCTCATCGTGAATACGTGTAGTTTCATCGAGGCAGCACGGGAGGAGGCCATTGCTACCATCCTGGAGGCGGCACAACTGAAGGAGAAAGGCCGCTGTCGTTACTTGGTGGTCACCGGTTGCCTGGTGCAGATGCATGGGGAGGAGTTGCGGCGGGAGCTTCCCGAAGTGGATGCTTTCGTAGGAGTGAGCGAATTCCCCCGCCTGCCGGAGATTTTAGCCCAGTTGGAACAGTCACCAGTACCCCCTCTGGCAGTTAACCAACCGGAGATGGCATACCCCGAACATTTACCCCGGCGGCGGGCCACCCCGCCCTGGACGGCCTACCTCAAAATTGCCGAGGGATGCGACGGCGCATGTACCTTCTGTACCATTCCTGCCCTACGGGGAAAATACCGCAGCCGACCCCCCGAGGCCATCATCGCAGAGGCGGAGCGGTTGGCCAAAGCGGGGGTGAAGGAACTGATTCTGGTGGCCGAAGATACCACCTACTACGGGATTGATTTGGCCGGGCGACGGCTGCTGCCGGACCTGCTGCGCCAGTTAGGTCAAATATCAGGCCTGGAGTGGATTAGGCTCCTCTACGGCTACCCCACCCGGGTGGACGAAGCCCTGATGGAAGTGATGGCCACGGAGCCGAAAATTTGCGCCTACTTAGACCTGCCGCTTCAGCACGCTGACGACGGCATCTTGCGAGCAATGGGCCGGGCCGGACATCGGGACGGCTACCTGCGCCTCGTTCGCCGGCTGCGGGAGTACCTGCCCGAAATTGCCCTGCGGAGCACTTTCATCGTGGGTTTCCCCGGCGAGGGCCCCAGGGAGTTCGCCATCCTGCGGGAATTTCTACGGGAGGCCCGTCTGGACCGGGTGGGTTTCTTCCTCTTTTCGCCCGAACCGGGCACCCCAGCGGCGGAAATGCCCCATCAGGTCCCACCGGCCGTGGCTGAGCAACGCCTGGAGGAACTGGTGGCGGTACAGGCGGAAATATCGCGGGAGAGAAATGAAACCTTCTTAGGCCGTGTGTTGCCGGTGCTCATTGAGGGAATAGTCACAGAGAACCCAGGGAACGCGGAGGTGAGTAGTTGGAAGTTGGAAGTTGGAGGCCGGAAGTGCAAATCAGCGCTAAGAGATGGTGACGTGAACAGTTACGCCGTGTATTATGGCCGCAG
>DTZQ01000431.1 GCA_012961305.1 Armatimonadota bacterium
CACCAGGCTGCCTGGCCCTACGGCGACCGAGCCGCGCCCGGTGGCGACGACTATGGTTCCTACCTGCGCCCGCCAGGTGTAATGGAAGGTCACCGCTCCTCGGGCATCGTTGAGGAAAACGAACTGTTTGCGGACCCGCTCCCCTGGGGAGAAGATGTGGTCGCGGGAGGTGAAGAACTCCGGCTTGCCGGCGATGTAGGCTAACAGGTCTTGGTTCAGCGGTTTCAGGGTACGCCCGAGGCAGGTGTAGTCGGTCGGCTCGCCGGGCGGCTGCTGATACCAGTCGCTTACCCGCACATAGTCGGGCTGAAAGCCCGGGCGCTGGAGGTGTTCCCAATCCGTAGGCCGGGCTATTTCTCTTTCTTTACCACGCCCAAAGTCACTCCAGTCCCAAGGCGCTACCGCTGGCAGCCCCCAGGTGCGGAAGGCTGGCCAGGTGTAGCGGGTGTATTCGGCCTTTACGTCCAGGAAATCCTTTTCCACTCGCTTCCCCCAGTACTCGCCAAAGACCTCCCAGAAGAAGAATTTGGTTCCCTTGCGCTCATAGACGCGGGCTATGGTCTCATAGTTGGCCAGGTTCTCCGGCGTGAGGTAGTAGGCTTGGTCGCCGAAGTAGATGGCCGCAAACTCCACATTGAGCGGTTCGGCGTGCACCTCGTTGCGCCAGATGAAGGGAGCGCCCCGATGACGCTGGAAACTGGCCTGATGTGGCATGCCGAACTCCACCAGGAAAATGGGCTTCCGTCCAGCGGTGGCATACTGACGCAGCCAGTCCATTCGCTCCTGTATGGGCACCCAGTTGAGGTAGCAGTTGAGCGTTATCCAGTCTCCGAAGTTGCCGCACTGGTGGTGGTAAATGGGTCGAGTGGGGTCGAGGCGCCGCAGGAAGGATTCGGCCCAGCGGGCCGGTTCGCGGTTGCTTCGGGACCATGCCGGCAGTTGGCTTTCCTCGGTGAAACTGGCATCCAAATAGCGTGGGTTCTGGTCGCCCGGATGGCCCAGGGAGTTGTGGCTCATGGCGTACATTATCACCGCGGGATGATTGGCGGCTTTACGCGCTACCCAGCGGGCCATCCGTTCCCAATAGGCACGCTTCTGCGGGTCGCGATATGTGGTTCGGATGCGGCGCGGATGGGGCATGGTCACGGACATCAGGAAGCCCAATTTGTCCGCCGCTTCCATTACCCCGTCGAAATAGCGAATCTGGCCCCAGTCGAGGTCGTAGGTGCTCAGGTAGATGAAATTCTGGCCCAAATCCCGAAACCGCCGCAGGGCCCACTCACAAGCCACCTCACTGGCCAAACCGCCATCGGAAGCAGGATGGAGGAAGTCGAAGGCCCGCAAATGAACAATGCCTCCGTTCAGGTAGAGGTTTCGACCTTCAATCCAGAACTCGCGGAAGCCAAAGCGGATGGGAGTGAACTCGTCCCACAGGCGTCCAGCATCGGAGAGCAGCCGCACTCGCAGGTGGTAGAGGACCGGCTGGTCAAGGTCCCAAAGTTGAGGATTGGGCCAGTCCAAAGCCACGCTCAGAAAGCCATCCTGCAGGTCGGCCGTAGTGAAAGGCCTCCCCGGCCAGCGCCGTTCTATTTTTCCCTGCCGCTCCACCTCGCTGGCCAGAAGGTAGGACTCCCCCTCCCGCAGGTCGCGGAGGGTAATGCGCAGTAGAAGTTGATGGCGCCTCACCGAGGGCATAGTTAGAACCGAAGCAATTCGCGCTCCCGGCGGTTCGCTCTCCAAGAAGACATCGCCACAGAGCCCCCTTACCCGCACCCCAGCGGCCATTTGTTGTTTCTCCTCTACCGACTTCTTCGCCCATTCACTTGGGGCTATGGGGAGGGCGCTGAGGCGGAGGGCCAACTCGCACTCCTCGCCCGGAGAGACCAAGTCGGTGATTTCCACTCGGCCCTCGGGCCAGGTGATACGTCCTGCCTCTTGGCCATTGACGAACACCACCGCTTCCCGTACCACATTATCGGCGGAGAGGAAAATGCGCCTTCCCCGCCAGGAGGCCGGCACCCGGGCTTGGCGGTGATACCAGGCCAGCAGGGCTTGACCGGGGTTGTACTTCCTTTCAGCCTCCCAAATATCCGGGCCGAAGGGTCTGACCCCGGAGCCGGGAACCCAACTGCCGGGCACTTTGAGCCAGCCCCAGCCGCTGCCGGTCGGGGGCAAAGTCTCGAAGGCGGCCCCGGCCGGGTGGAAACGCCACAGGCCGTTGAGGCAAAGGCGTCCGCGGGTCGGCGTTTCCTGCCAAAAAGCGCTCTCTAAATCCCAGCGGGCTACCACCTCAGGGGGCAATTTCGCATCCTCCACCTTGGGCCAGGGGGCCACCATTTTCACCGAGAGGTCGTCGAACTCAACGAGGCCCTTAGTGCGGAAGATAGCACACTCCAGATGAAGCCGCTTTGCTCCCCGGGGGATGAGGAAGACCTTGCTTTCAGCACGCCAGTCGAAGGTGCCCGTCCAGTGCAGCACCGGCGGCCAAGCCCCTACGCGCTTCCCCTCCTCATCGGCGAACATCATGGCCACTCGGGCATCGTGCCATCCCTCGGCCCCCTGCTCTACGCCCGTGCATTTGACCCGAACGCGCACCTCGATTTTCCACCACTCGGGCTGGAGTTCAATGACCTGTCCCACGCTGGCATCGTCCCGGAGGCGAATCCAGTGCTTGTCCCCCTCTTTCACCCACTCCGCATTCGTCCCTGGCCAGGACCACCCAGCCGGACGCCCATCCGCGGACTGCTCAAAACCCCCGTTCGTCACCAGTTCCGGGCCTACTTCCGCTGCCTCAGCGCAGGCAATTATTAAAATAAGGGCCCCAGCCATTCCCCAGGGAAAAAGTTTCATCTCGCTTCACCTCCTCATCGGCTCCCCAGCAAGGGCCAGACCTGCATGGGGCCTGCCTCTCGGTTCGCCCAAGCGAAATAGGGTATGGCGGTGAAGGGCACCGCTTGGGCCCGCTGACTTCCAAGCCTCAAGGGGCGGTAAAGGTGCCCTCCCCAGGCGGCTCCGTCCACCAACACGCCCTCGCCCCGGAGGACGACGAGGCCCTTGAGCAACTCAGGCTTCCACTCGGCCTGAAGGGGTGCCTGAGGCACCACTGCCAGGTCCCACACGTCAAAGTCGGGATGGTCCACCTGCTCCAGGCAGTAGATGAGCGGGCCTCGCCGAAGGGCCAGGCGACCTGCGTTGCTGCCCACCCAAGGATGGGCCTCTAACCACTCCGGGCGCATGGCCAGGGAGAGACGTACTCCGTCTCCTGCCCGCCACTCCCGCTGGACCTCTAAGTAAGCGCCAGGGACGGCCTTTTTCCCCACCGGCTCGCCGTTGACCTCTACGGTCGCCTCCGGGCACCAGCCGGGGATGCGCAGAAACAGGCTGAAAGACTGAGGGCTTGCAGGACGCAGGGCGATTTCCACCTCGCCCTCCCAGGGGTAGTCGGTGCGCTGGTTCAGTTCCACCGTTTGACCGCCGAAATCCACCTGTGCCGTGCTCTCGGCGTAGAGGTGCACCCAGATGCCCTCCGGAGAAGTCGCGTAGAAACGGCCAGGCAGCGAGGCCAGGAAGCGGGCAATGTTGGGCGGGCAGCAGGCGCAGTGGAACCAGGGCTGACGCCGATGCTGGCCCCGGTCGGCCAATGGGTTGACGTAGAAGTAGGCTTGGCCGTCTAAGGAGATGCCCGCCAGGGCACCGTTGTAAAGGGCGAGTTCCAGCACCTCGGCGAAACGCTCCTCTCCAGTCAGCAAAAGCATACGCCAGTTCCACATCCCATTGGCCACCGCGGCACAGGTCTCCGCGTAGGCCCGTTCATTGGGCAACTCGTAATCCTCGCCGAAGGCTTCCCCTTCGTAACGCGCCCCAATCCCGCCGGTGACGTACATCCTTCGCTCCGTCATGTTTTGCCAGAGGCGTTCCAGGGCCTCCCGCAGCGCGGCTTCACCCGTTTCCAGCAGGATGTCCGTCGCGCCAGCGTTCAGATAGGCGGAACGGACGGCGTGCCCCACCATCTCCGTCAACTCCCGGAAGGGCTGATGGTCAATATGATGCCTTCCACCGCCGAGGAGGCCCCGACCGCGCTGGTCTAAGAAGAACTGGGCCAATTCCAAATAGCGGCGCTGGCCGGTCTCCCGATAGAGTTCCACCAGGGCCATCTCAATTTCGGGATGTCCGGGAGTGCCGGGGCGGCGATGGGGGCCGAACACCTCGGCGATGTGGTCAGCCAACCGCACTGCGACTTGCAGCAGCGATTCCTCGCCTGTGGCCCGGTGGTGGGCAATAGCCGCCTGGAAGAGGTGCCCGGCGCAGTAGAGTTCATGCATATCCCGCAAGTTCGTCCAGCGTTCCCCCCGGCGCTCAAAAGTGAAATAGGTATCCAAATAGCCATCCTCGTCCTGAGCGGCGGCAATTTCCGCGACGGCCACCTCCGCCAGGGAAGCCAGGCGGGAATCTGGCTGGTAAGCGAGGGCGCAGGCAACGGCCTCCAGCCACTTGTAAACATCAGAGTCGTTGAAGTAGAGCCCCTGGAAGTCGCCTTTAACCTTCCCGGCGGCGCGGCGGAAATTGTCCAAACGCCCGGTTTCCCTCAGGAGTTGGTGCTGGGTTGGCAGGGTAACCTCCCGCAGCAGTTTTAGGCGCGGCGCCCAGAATTTGTCCGCCAGCCGCACCGCGTTGAGGGGCACAGGATGCAACTTAGCCTGGGGACTGGGTCCGGTGTTCACCACCACGGCGGATGAGTGGTTCATCTCCTTTACCTCCGTCCGTGATTAACACCTCTGTTGACTGTTTCTGCATTACCACTATACCACACCTTGGGAACGGCTGTCAAATCCTCACCTGCCAGTCTCGGTCTCTTCCCACACGGGCCTTGCGCGCTTCAGGGGGCGAGGGGTAGCCAATGCGGTGCATCTGCCGCAGGGCCCGAACATACTCGGCTATTTCCTCGGCCAATAAGGGGCGGTTGAAAATCGCCACCTCGTCCAGTGCCACCGGCAGCCCGTGAGGACTGCCCAGACGCAATTGATACAGTCGGTCGGATTCGCGGAAGGAGCGGCCTTTGAGCCGAACCTGATAGACCATCCGTCCGTCAGTGTACACCGAGACCAGTGAAACCGCCATAATCACCACTGCCGTGTGGTGCCACACGCCCACTTTCAGTTCCAGGTGCTCCTGAAGGCGGCGGTCGTAGAGGCCGTTCAGGTTTTGAATGTCAGGTTCGCTCGCCGGTACATTCGCTCCCTCTTCAAAACGGGGGGCTCAAGGTTTCCCTTCCAACCGACGAATGCGGAGGTCCCGTACTGCCCCCGTGGTGCGCCAAGTGGCAATCCCGAAGGGCCTGGACGGCTCACATTCGATACGGATGGAAACCTCCTTCCCCGCCAAATCCACGTTGATAATCCGTTTCTGCTCGAGCCAGACCTCAATGCGACCTTGAGTCACGCGCAAACGCACCCGATACCAGCGCCGAGGGTCGAATTCAATCCATTGGGAGGTCTCGTTCTCGGAGGCGTCGTAGCCATCGAGACAGGAGAGCCCCACTACCGAACCTCCCCAACCGCCCAGAATCAGGGTGCACGGGTCTTGCTTGACTGGGAAGGTCAGGCCGCAGAAAAAGTCGCTGCCGGCGACGCGCATGGCCTGTAGGGTGACTTCGTAGTCCACCCGCGGCAGGTCTTGCGTCCAAGTGATGCCGGTCATGTCGTTGCCCTGTTCCATGACAATGGAGTCGTTTTCGATGCGCACCGCGCCGGGGTCGTAAAAGTCACTCTCCTGCCAGCCGGCCAGCGTCTGGCGGTCGAACATGTACCGCCATCCCTCCCGCGCTACCCTCACCAAACCCAGGTTGGTCACCTGACCGGCTTTGACCTCGACCTCCCAAATGGTGCCCCAGGCTTCGCGCTCGCCCGGACGGCGGATGTCCAGCGCGAGTCGGCCCGGCGTTAGACCCTGCAGGGTGAAAGTGCCATCAGGCCCGACTTCAGTTTGGGCATAGCACTTTTGGGCCCCCCGGGCATAGGCGGCCGGCCACTGCTCTACCGGCCTACCTTCCTCGGGAACCGTCCCCGTCTGCACGGCAACTACATATCCTGAGGCCTGCGTCTCCCCCTGGGGAAAGAACAAACGTCCGCGTAGAGAACCGGAAGGGGGAACATTTAGGGTGATGCGTTGTGTTCCCGGTCCAGGAGTTACCTCCAAGTTGCGGAACAGAACCGCCGGCAGCCGCTCCTGGCCTGACTGGGTCGTGCTCGCTTCCCCTTCCAACCAGAGGTCGTAGTAGGTGGCCGGTAACCGCTCGAACCGAACGATGCCCGCCTCGTCCGACCACCTCCCACGGGTGCTGGCAGTGACCTCTCCGTGTAGGTTGTAGAGGTGCACTTTCACCCTCCGCCCCTGCAGGGCCCCTCCCTCCCGCTGCAGCACGAACTCCACCTTCTCCCGGGGTGGCTTAGGCTTAATCAGAACCGGTTCCCGAGGGCCCTGAAGGGACTTCAGAGGGATGGGGACCACACTTTCGACATCCAGCCTGCCGTTCACGTACGCGCCCACGTACACCCAATCAGTCCTTTCGCACTGCAGGGTGAAAGTTCCGTAGGCGGTTGGGGTCGTAGCGCTCATGAGGCCTGTGACCTGGCGAGGCCATTCAGCCAAGAGGCGAGGAGCCGCCAGAATCCGCCAATCATCGGGTCGTTCCCCGGCTTCGAGAACCAAACGCCCTTGAATCACGTTCAGCGGCTGACCGCCTTCCTGCGCCCCCACGGACACCGTTGCCAAGAGGACAAACAACGCGAACCAAGTCCCCTGGGTTCCCCCCCCTTTTAGGTCATCTGGATGGATGTGCATGGTTCTCCTCCTTCCACCGTCATCGGTTCAGCGAGGCAGCAAACGAAACTCCCCCACCCCGTGCTTTCTCAGCCTTAAGGAGAAACGATGGTTCCGTACCGGCACTTCCTCCCCGCTTTCCACCTCCACCACCCGGTAGCCATCGGTGAAGCCCAAGGGCTGGGGGTCAATTTTCACTTCGGCCCGAACCTCCTCCTCAGCGTAACTGGTGAGCACGAAAACCGCCTCCCGGCCCGGCACAGACAATGGTGGGCCGGTCGGGCTGGTCGGTGACCACGGGTTGAGGCCGCCAGGTCGAAGGATTTGCCGTACCAGTAGAGGGCATGGTCAATGTAAGACTCCGTAGGCACAATCTTGATTTCGCCCAGGCCCTTGCCAGGACCCAAGGTGCGGTAGTCGGTCAGGCCCCATTCGTCCTGAAAGGTCTGGAACTCGTCGGCGGCCTGATAACTGGCGCGGCTTCACCGGCGCAGCCTGCAGGCCGAAGGTGATGGTTCGCTCCCCGGAGAGGACCGTGGGCCGGTTAATCAGGTGAACCCGGAGGGTGAGCCTCTTGCCAGTGCGAACCAGTTCCAGGTTGGGCTTCTGCCGCTGCCAACTCCAGCCGCAGTCGTTCTCGGCGAACCAGCACAGGCCCCGCACCGGACTGCCCACGTAAAGGTAGGTACAGAAGTTCGCCGGAAAAGCGGAAGGCGAAGTAGAGGTGGGTCCCCGTCGCCCCCACGAAGGCCCGCACCTGCCGTCGTTCCAATTCGCCCTGCCAGGCGAAGCCATCGAACCCGACGGAGACGGCCCACTCTTGGGGCTTCACCTGGCCGTCCAGCCGCGGCGGTTGAGACATCAAAGGTACGCGAAACTCGCCTCCCTGAGCAGGCCAGGCTCCAACCCCCAGGAACACAAGGCCGCAAAACCACTTCCATCTCACTCCCATTTCGGTTTGGCCTCCTTAAGATGTTATCACCGGCGCGCGATACAGCCCGAACGCTCGGATGAGGGGGCCTGCTCGCGACTTGACGATGGTCAGCCGCACCCGGCGAGCGGTCACTTCGGGGAAGCGGTCGAGTTTCTTGTGCCCGATGGTCGTTCCCTGGGCGATGAGGCGCCAGTTCTGAGCATCCCTGACTTCGAGGCGGTATTCCTCCACCCGCTGGCCCAGGGCGATGTATTCCTGAGTCAACGCCACGTTGAAGGTTGCAGGTTCGCCCAAGTCCACCTCCAGAGAAGCCGAAGTTACGCCATCGTCGGAGGCCCAATAGGTGCGGCCCTCCCCATCCACCGCATAGGCGGCTTGCGAGTCGGCCCGAACGCTGCTGGCCGTTGCGGGTTTGCCCTGGGCGAAGTTGACCGCAAACGTTTCGTCCAACACCTTCCGCCATTCCCGCAGGCGTTGGATGTCCGGCTCCGAAATGAGGCCCCGGTCGTTCGGTGGCACATTGAGGAGCAACACCGCGTTGCGCCCGACGGACTTGTAGTAAATGTCCAACAGGTGGGCGAGCGACTTCACCTTACTGTCCTGGCTCCTATGCCAGAACCAGCCGGGGCGGATGGAGACATCGCACTCCGCCGGCCACCACACCTTGCCCCTAAGGCCTCGGTGGAACACGGGATGGGCGTTCTGCACGCTCCACTCGGTCTCGCGGGCGATGCCCTTTTCGTTGCCCACCCAGCGAATATCCGGGCCACAAATGGCGATAAGGGCATGGGGTTGCAGGCGGCGAATCAACTCGTAGTAACCCTGCCAGTCGTAATTCTGCTTTTTCTCCGGCGGCCCCCCGTACGCGCCATCGAACCAGACCTCGAAGATGTCGCCGTATTGGGTGAGCAGTTCGGTCAGTTGGTTTTTGAAGAACTCATTGTAGGCTGGGGTGCCGTAACTGGGCTCGTGGCGGTCCCAGGGTGAGAGGTAGAGGCCCATCTTCAGGCGCGCCTCCTGACAGGCCCCGGCTAACTCGCGCACCACATCTCCTTTCCCCTCGCGCCAGGGACTGTTCTTGACCGAATGCTCAGTGTAGCGACTGGGCCAGAGGCAGAAACCGTCGTGGTGTTTGGCGGTGAGAATCAGGTACTTGAAGCCGGCTTCCTTTGCCACCTGAACCCACTGGCGCGGGTCCAGTTCGGTGGGATTGAACCAGCGGGGGTCCTCCGTGCCCTCGCCCCATTCCCGGTCGGTGAAAGTGTTCATCCCGAAATGCAGGAACATTCCCAGTTCGGCCTCCTGCCAAGCCAACTGCTGGGGTGTCGGCATTACATCCCACCCTGGTCCTCCCCGCGAGCGGGGAGGGTAGGGGTGAGGTTGGGCAGCGGTCTCCTTTCCTTCCTCTGCCGCCGCCGGGAGCGCGGAGCGGATGTCCCCTGCGGCCCAGACCCAGACACCCGCTCCCAGCGTTTGCAGAAACGTGCGCCGGGTGATTTTACTGACCTCTTGTTTCGCCTTCATTTACCCTTTAACCTCCTCCGGTAACGAATGACGGACAGCCAATGGCCCACCGCAGGCCATCCTACCGACAGCAGTCATCTTCCCCCCATCTGTCATCCCATCTCACTTTTTTCCTGCCTGCAGTACAGGATGAGGGCTGAACGGTTACAAAGTTGACAAGTTCCGGCGATTGGCGTAAAATATGGGTGAGCATGGGATAACCTACTGTTGGAACCGTGTGGAACGGTTTTAGCCGATTCTACCTCAGGAGGCGTTCCCTGTCAAATTTTTTCGCCGGACACCAGTGACCGCTGAATGGCCGGAGGGAGGTAATGGCCATGTTGGCATTGATGTTTACCATCACGTTAGTTCAATTCGCCGGCGAGGGGCGGTCTGGCTGGCAGCCGAAGTCGGATTTGGTCAAGAGGCTGAGCGAGAGACGGCCCAGCGTCATCTACGACGAGACCCAGGTTCCGAGATATACCTTGCCGGACCCCCTCGTCTGCCTCGATGGAACGAGGGTAACAGCGCCGGAAATCTGGCGGGAGAAGCGTCGTCCCGAGATACTTGAACTCTTCCGTACCTACATGTACGGACGAGCCCCCATCGGCAGGCCGAAGGAGATGAAATTGGAAACCTTCGACCACGCCAGGGAGGCCCTCGGCGGAAAGGCTGTCCGAAAACAGGTTCGAATCCACTTCACCGGCAAACCTGATGGGCCGAGCATGGATTTGCTCATCTACTTGCCCCAGGATGCTCCCCGACCGGTGCCCCTCTTCCTGCTCCTCAACTTCAACGGCAACCATGCGGTCTGCAATGACCCCGCTATCCGCATCAAGCCGACCTTCGACCGGAGAACCGGGGAGGCGGTGATGCCGAGTGAGGAGAGCCGGGGCCAAGATGCGAGTTCGTTCCCCCTCGAAAAGATACTCGCCCGCGGCTACGGACTTGCGACGGCCTATTACGGGGATATAGCGCCGGATTTCCCCGGCTCCTTCGGCCACGGGGTTTTCGCCGCCTTTGACGGGCTGTTCGGGGAGGAACGACCTGCCGATGCATGGGGAGCGATAAGCGCATGGGCCTGGGGGTTGAGTAGGGCGATGGATTACATCGAGTCGGATGGAGAACTCGCTTCGAGGCGGGTTGGCGTTTTGGGACATTCCCGGCTCGGAAAGACGGCCTTATGGGCGGGCGCTCAGGATGAAAGGTTCGCCATCGTCATTTCCAACGATTCGGGATGCGGCGGCGCGGCGTTGAGCCGTCGGCGGTTCGGCGAGACGGTGGCGCTGATAAACCGAGCCTTCCCCCACTGGTTCTGCGAGAACTTCAAACGCTACCACCACAGAGAGGACGACTTGCCGATAGACCAGCACATGCTCATCGCCCTGATTGCCCCCCGTCCGGTTTATGTCGCCAGCGCCGATGAGGATTTATGGGCCGACCCGAGGGGTGAGTTCCTCGCCGCAAAGGCTGCCGAGCCGGTCTACAAACTCCTCGGCACCAATGGACTTCCCGCGGATGAGATGCCCCCGCTTGATACCCCTGTGAGGGGCAGGATTGGATACCACATCCGCTCAGGCGGGCACGCTCTCGCCGAATATGACTGGGAGCGATATATGGATTTCGCCGATTTACACTATGGTCACAGGAGGTAATCTACAAGCCAACACCATGAAATGGTATGCTCTTTGGGGAGGGTTAATAGCGTTGCGGTGGGCATTCCAGGTCGTTCCGGGGCCGCCATACCCTCCGAGTTCTCTCATCAAAAGCATAATCTGGGCGCCGAAGGAGAGGGTCATCCGAAAGGCAAAGGGAAGCGACAACTGGCCGCTCACCTGGGCGAAGGACGACTGTCTCTACACCGCATATGGGGACGGATGGGGGTTCGAACCCCGCCTGCCGGAGAAACTGAGCCTCGGTTTCGCCAAGGTCATCGGCTTTCCTCCCAACTTCACCGGCATCAACATCCGCTCGCCAACGGGGGAGCAGAGGGGCGACGGCCCAAAGGGCGGGAAAGCCAGCGGAATACTCATGGTGGACGGCGTCCTCTACCTGCTGGTGCGAAACAGGGGCAACTCCCAGATTGCATGGTCAACCGATTATGGTCGAACCTGGCGTTGGTGCGACTGGAGGTTCACCGTCAGTTTCGGCTGTCCGACTTTCCTGAACTTCGGCAGAAATTATGAGGGCGCGCGGGACGGATACGTCTACATCTACTCACCCGACTCCGAAAACGCTTACGAGCCTGCCGACCTAATGGTGCTCGCACGCGTCCCCAAGGAGCGAATTTTGGAGCAAGATGCCTACCAGTTCTTCGAGGGGTTGGAGGGGAAGCCTAAATGGACGAAGGAACTCTCCAAACGAGGGGCTGTCTTCGTTCATCCGGGAAAATGCTATCGCTCGGGCATAAACTACCATCCCTTCCTTCGGCGTTACCTATGGGTGCAGGTCCACCCGGACGGCAAGGGCCTGGGCATCTACGAAGCGCCGGAACCGTGGGGGCCGTGGAGGACCGCCTATTACGCCGAGGAGTGGGATGTCAGACCAGGCGAAAGTGGCTGCTTCCCGACGAAATGGATGAGTCCCGACGGAGAAAGGCTCTGGCTGGTATTTTCAGGCGAGGACAGTTTCTCCGTGCGAGAGGCTAAGATAGTGCTATACAACTTGCCCTAACCCTTTTGCCCACTCCCTCAGCGCCTTTAACTTGGGTGTCGGCGCATCGCGGAAGGCGTCGTATTGAGCCGCTGGACCTACCATTCTAACGCGCCGACGGATGAAGGGCGAGGCGGAAGCCTGCCAGTTTGAAGGCGTAGGCGTATTTACAGGGAAGTTGGCCCTCGGCGAGCGGAGGGATTTCGATGACCAACTGGCGCTCGCCGTTGAGGCGATAGCGAATCGCCCCTTCGTAGCCCAGCAAGGTTACGCACGAGTTCGTCTCCGCCTCAACCCGCGTGGCGGTGAGGGTTATCTCCTTCGCCTGGGGCCAGCCCAGCACGATAGCGTAAACGGTCTTCCCATCCTTTGAACGAGTGTAGCGAACGTCCTGCCAGGTGTAGGCAACATCCCGAAGGGTTCGCCCCTTGCCGACGACCCGCTGGGGCCCCTCGCCAAAGGCAAGCCATGGACGGGTGGCGTAGAGGGCCTCCCCGTTGACCCGGAGCCATTTACCGATGCCCAGAAGTATCTCCCTCTGCTCCTGCGGGATGACCCCATCGGAGCGCGGGGCGATGTTGAAGAGCAGGCAGCCGTTTTTGCTCACAATGTCAATCAATTCGTGGACTATCTCCTGCGTGGTCCGAAGGCGCAGGTTTTGGGTGTAACACCAACTTCCTCTGGCGATGGAGTCGTCGGTGAGCCAGGGGAAATCGGCCAGGTGGTTCAAACGACCGCGTTCGATGTCCTCGACGGCGATTTCGGGTGGGTAATCGTGCCCCTTCGTCGTTACCACAACCTCTCGCCCCCACTTGGCTGCCGAGTTGAAGTAGTAAGCGAGGAAGCGAAGGTGATAAGGCTCCTGAATCTCCTCCAGCCGCCCATCGAACCAGATGAGGTCTGGACGGTATTGGTCAATCACCTCGCCCAATTTGGCCAGAAAAATCTGGTTGAACAGTTCTTCGGAGAGGTTAGCATAAAGCATTCGCAGTTCGGGGTCGGTGCTGGTGGTCGGCCAGCCGGGCACGCGGGGATACCAGGTGCGGGTGCGTTCGTGGTGAAAGGTGGTGATGAACTTCAAGCCTCGTTGACGGATGGCTCTCTCCAGTTCGCCGGTGGTGTCGCGTCGCGGGCCTTTTGAGCCGACGTTCCAGGGGGTCAATTCGCTGGCCCACATGGCAAAACCATCGTGATGCTCGGCTACCGGGCCGGCGAACCGGGCGCCCGCCTGGACGAAAAGGTCCGCCCACTCCTCGGCGTCGAAATGCTCCGCTTTGAACATCGGGACGAAATCGTGGTAACCGAATTCGCTCGGCTCCCCGTAGTGGGTGACGTGGTACTCGTAGTAACTGCGTTGCTCCCCACCGGGCTTCACGTGCATCCACTTGGGATACCATTCGTTCCCATAAGCGGGCACCGTGTAAACCCCCCAGTGGAAGTAAATCCCGAACTTGGCGTCCCGGAACCATTCCGGCGCTTCCTGGTGACGCTTGAGGTCCTCCCAATCCGGCCGGTAAGGACCTTCCTTGACGCCGCGTTCGATGCGTTCCAGTTGCCGTGCAATGACTTTCCTGTAACGTTGGGGAATCCCATCCGCCGATGCCGTTACCAATCCGACACCGACCGAGGGTAAGACCATCAAGAACATCCTCCATTCCATCATCTTTCACCTCGCTTTAGGCTTTCTAAATCAAGGTCGAGGTTAGCCCCTTTTCTTTTGATTCTCTCTTCGCACCGACCGTAACGCACTGCACAAAACCAAACCTACTTGCCCTGCAACACCTTCAGCATCCGCCGGGCGGTGGGAATATCTCGTGCCCATCCTTGCTTCGGCGCCAGTTCAATGAACTTATTGAGCGCCTCTATCGCTTGACGCTGATATTCCTCTCGCTTCTTCGGCTGCTGCTTCATTGCCATCTGGCAAGCTAATGCCAGTTTGAGGTAGGCTTCTGCATCGTCTGGCTTGATTTGGATTGCTCGATTGAAATCGGCAATGGCCCGGTCTATGTTGCCTTTGGCTAAGTAGGCGTCGCCTCGACCCAGATAGGCATTGGCAAACTCGCTGTCCAAAGCGATAGCATGGTTGAACGAGGCAATAGCTTCATCGTAACGCTCGCTCCAAGCATACGCCAAACCTAATGTCACCAAAGCCATCGCCGAATCAGGATGCCCCTTCACCACTTCTTTCGCCCATGCCACTACCACTTCTATCCGCTTTTTATTCTCGCTGACCACACGCCAAAGGGCATTGTGCCACGGTGACGCCTCCATCACCTCGCCCAGCATGAAGCAACTTTGCCACCTGAGAAACGCAGGAACCAGCCACTCATCGGGCATCTTACGAATCTGTTCCACCCATCGCCCCATCGCTTCCTCGTGCCTCCTTGCCGCTTCCTCGTCACCTCTCTCCTCCGCTTCGTAAGCCGCTCCTGCTTCCTTCGCCAGACCTTCCACCGGGTCTGCTCCGAACTGTGCCAACCACTTCTCCGCCACCGCCTTGAGGCTCTCCCAATCTCCCTTCACCACCGCTTCCGTCGCTTGCTTCGATAACGCCTCCGTATGCTCCCCTTGCCTAACCTTCACCAAGGTCTGTCCCAAGTCGTGCTGCTCACTGACTCCCCACTGCCTTCGTTTTCCAACCCGTCCCTTCGGACACCCCGCCACCGACACGACCAACATCATCGCCAACCAGCCGAACATCCAGCGAAACCCTTTCATCTTGCCTCCCTCCTTTCGAGGGTTCTCCGACTTGAAGATTCTACAAGACAGGGTCCTGCAGTGTCTCTCTTCCCTCTTTCCCTCCTTTGTCTTGGAATGAGCGCCACGCTTGGGGCGCCTTGGCTTCCCCCTGCTCTCGGGTCGCCTCTGCCAGCGCCAGCACGTCCGGCGTCGGCGGGTCAGGTGGCAGACCCTCGCTGGGAGCCAAGGGTGGTTGGTATCCCTTGCGAATCAGATAGGCCCGAATCTTGGTCGCCTGTTCGTCAATGCCTCCGGTGGTGATGTCGCAGGTCCAGGTTCCGTCATTACGCACCGGCGTCGTCGGCGCGTTCCAGTAGGGCTTGGTCCACCAACTCTCATCTACATAGATGTAAACAGCCACCTCCACCACCGTCGGGTTGATGTTGCGCACTTCCCCCTCCAGGTCCTCAAACGACCCCAGAGGCGGCACATAGGTCAGGCGAACCTCCGGCGGGCCGGTGACTTCGTGCACGTGGGCAGTGAGGGTGAGGGGACCGGGCACCGGCGTGAGGGAGATGCTCACTTCGTTAACTTGCCCTGCGGTCAGGGTGGCCACGTTCTCCCCGGCATAAAGGGTCACCCCGTCCTCCCGCCGAGCCTCGGCGCGGAAGAGAATGTCCTTCCCCGCCTCCACCATCACCACCCCGCTGGCCACGTGGGTCTGTGGGTCGTAGTCCAACTGCTGCTCCACCGGTTTGGTCAGCCAAACGGTGGTCACCTCTCCCACAGTTCGGCTGGCTCGGGGCTCCGCAACGGGGTCACTCCCTCCCTGCGCGGGGGCGAAAGCGGCCACGATGCGCAC